>SXHE01000127.1 GCA_005773755.1 Planctomycetia bacterium | reverse complement strand
GTGTGACCTTCCTCATCGACGGCTACAACCTGATGTACGCGACCGGGCTGGCGGGCCGCAACATGCCGGCCGCGCAGTTCGACCGCGCCCGCGTGCGGTTCCTCGACTGGCTCGCCGACGGCGCGAAGGCCCGCGCACAGTTGCGCGTCGTGTTCGACGCGCAAGAGGCCCCGGCCCCATCACTGGAAACCGTTCACTGCGGCGTGCGGGTCCGGTTCGCGTTCCGCCAGACCGCGGACGATGTGATCGAACAACTGGTCGCGACCGAGCCGGAGCCGCACACGGTCGCGGTGGTGTCGAACGACTCGCGCGTGCGCGAAGCCGCCCGCCGCGCCGGGTGCGCCGTCTCCAGTTGCGAAGAGTTCATCGACTGGCTGATTACCTCCCGCGAGTGGGGCGCGCCGCCCGCGCGTGTGGCCGCGCCGGAGGCCGACAAGCCGGTGCCGTCGATCACCGACGACGACATGAACGAGTGGCTCAACGCCTTCAACGCGCCCAAGCCGAAGCGGTGAACCCGCCGCTTGCGAACCGGTCTCGCGCCGGGCACAATAGCCACGTGTCCCCCGCCTCGTCGCCCCGGTGCCGTATGCTGCGCGTGTTCGCCCGCCGTGAGTTCGTTGATCGCGTCTGGGGCACCGAGGCCCTCGACCTGGCGGCGCGGTTCTGGCTCCAAGCCCACGACGAAGCCGATCATCCGCCGCACAAGTCTTGGGACGCGCACCAAATCCTCGAACTGCACCTGACCGGGTTCGCGCGCGCCGCGGTCGATGCCGTTTCCAGCGAGCTGCCCAAGCGGTTCCCGACCGAACACGTTACGGTGTCCGCGCTCGACCCGGATACACGTGTGGCGAAGGTAGGCCCGCGTGAGGGAACCCGCCGGCCGGTTCCCGGTCTGGGAGTATCCGCGCTCGCGGGCGCGCCGTTCGATGGCCTCGTTGTCGAGATCCGATACACCGTTGCCGACGCGGGGGCGACCGAACCGACGCCGGGGCTGGTGGGTGCGACGCTCGTGATCGTGGGCGAACTGCGCAACGGGAGCGTGCTGGTCAAGTTGGTCTGGGCCGACCCCGCGTTCCGGCCGGGCGCGGACACGAGCCGGGTGCCGGGGGCGGGCGAACGGAGCCTGCCGGCCGCGCTCGAACACTTTCGGCGTCGCGATACGGTCGATCGTTGGGTACGCGAGTTGTTCGCCCCGTCGCCCCGCCGACCGCTCGGCCAGCGCCTCGCGGCCCGGTGGCAGTGGCTCGTCGATGTGCCGTTCGAGCGCCCGCGCGGGGCCGCTCTCGTGCGGCGACTCGCGGCGGCCGTATTGATCCCGTTCCTCGCCGCGGTCATGTTCATCGTCGGGGACGAGTTCGAGCAGCCGGGCTGGTTTCTCCCGCCGTTCGTGATGTTGGTGCCGTGGGCGTGCTTCACCTTCGCCTTCATGCGATTGGAATACCAGCGCCTGTTCACCCTCTACCCGCAGTACCGGGCCTGGTACAAGTGGCGGTTTTCCGTTGTCGAGCGCGCCGCGGTTCTGTCGTTCGAGGGCGCGCGCCAGTGGACCATCAACCCGGCCGTGCGCAAACTCAGCGCGGACCTGGACGCTGCCGGGTTCGTGCGGGTCGGCGATTTCAGTACGTTCTCGGAGGCCGTGAGCACCGGAGTGACCCGCGCCTACTACGCCCCCGACGGGCACACCTACGTGTTGCTCTATTTTCACTTCGAGACCGAGCCGGGGCCGGACCAGATGCAGTTGTGGCCGGCCGCGGTCGGGACCGTATGTCGAACGTATTTGTCGGCCGGCACCCGCTGCGACACGAGCAGCGTGGAATCGTACCTGGGCCGACTCGGGCGCAAGGAGCCGGCGGTTCGGCGGCAGGTGCTCCCGACAACGACGCACGCGGTTGAGGTGTTCGAAGCCCACGCGAAACTGATCGGCGCGTGTATGGTCGAAAGCGACGAATCCACACTCGCGCTCGAACCACTTGAGGACTACCTCGTTCGCCACGCCGCGGTCGCGGAGGGCCGGAATGCGTTGTACCTCAAACGCCCGTACTCGTGGCGCGATCACCTGCGCTGGTACTTGCAGCTCGACGCCAAGCCCGCGGCTTCCAAGTAATCCCCGCCTGCCAATTCTGCCGATGTTACCGGTTGGGCAACCGTGCTTGTGGCCGCGCCGCGCGCTCTGCTAAACTGAGCGCATGAACACGATCACGCCCGCACTCCCGGAGCGAACGGCCATGACGGCCCACACACTGTTTGAAGTCGAGGAACACGAACGGGGCGCGCACGCCCCTCGTGCCGTCCACGTGCCGGCCGCGCTCTACGCCGACATCGTTTTCGACCGGCCTCTCGACCACGCTTACACCTACGCGGTGCCCGAAGAGCTGGTCGCGAAGATCGGGGTCGGGAAGCGGGTCGAGGTGCCGTTCGGCAAGGGCGGGAAGGCCAGCGCCGGGTTTTGCGTGCGCGTGACGGATGCCGCGCCCACCTCCAACTACGAGATCAAGACCGTCACCCGCGTGCTGGACGACGACGCCATCGTTGACGATCACCTGATGAAGCTGACGCGGTGGATGGCGGACTACTACCTGTGTGGGTGGGGTCAGGTGCTGCACGCGGTCGTGCCCGCGGGCGTGCGCGACAACGCCGGCACGCGGGTCGCGTCCTTCGTGGAACCGGTCGCGAAGGACAAGTTGCCCAACCCGCTGCCAAGTGTTACGCCGCAGCAGAAGGCCGCACTGGAGAAGCTGAAGAAGGAAGGTCGGCCGCTCGAAGTGCTCCAACTCGCGCGGCTCGCGAAGTGTACAACGGGCGTCGTCGCGGGGCTGGTCAAGAAGGGGCTGCTCCGCAAGTTCAGCGAGCGCATCGAGACCGAAGCTAGCGGGGCGAACCCCGACCGCGAGGTCGGGGGTGACGAGCCGCGCGCCCCAGACATCGCCCTCAACGCCGATCAGCTTCGCGTGTGGGAACAGCTCAAGGGCGCACTCGCCACCGGTGGCTATCACCCGTTCCTGCTGCACGGCGTCACGGGCAGCGGCAAAACGGAAGTGTACCTGCGCGCGATCGAAGAGGTGGTGAAGCAGGGCAAGGAAGTCATCGTTCTGGTGCCGGAAATCTCTCTGACGCCGCAAACGCTGTCGCGGTTCAAGGGCCGGTGCGGGAACCTCGCGGTGCTGCACAGCCACCTGACCGACGCCGAGCGCGGCGGGTACTGGCGGCGCGTCGCCACCGGGCACATTCAGGTCGTGGTCGGCGCGCGCAGCGCCGTGTTCGCCCCGACGCGCAAGCTCGGCCTCATCGTCATCGACGAGGAGCACGAGAACAGTTTCAAGCAGGAATCGACCCCGCGCTACCACG
Source organism: Planctomycetia bacterium (assembly GCA_005773755.1). Taxonomy (GTDB): domain Bacteria; phylum Planctomycetota; class Planctomycetia; order Gemmatales; family Gemmataceae; genus Gemmata. The sequence continues at coordinate 6,197 of SXHE01000127.1, read as the reverse complement.
CCCGCGACGTGGCCGTGATGCGCGCCCGGCTCGAAGGCATTCCCATTCTGATGGGGTCCGCGACGCCGAGCCTTGAGAGCTGGGCGAACGCCGAACGCGGGTCGTACACGGTCCTCAGTATGCCCAACCGCGTCGAGAGCCGGCCGCTGCCCGCGGTGAAGCTGATCGACCTGCGCCACGAGCCGAAGACACCCGGCAAGCACGGGGCCATCGGCCCGACGCTCGAAGACGCCATGCGCAAGACGCTCAAGGCGAAGGGGCAAATCATCCTGCTGCTGAACCGGCGCGGGTTCAGCACGCACGTCCACTGCGAAGCGTGCGGCCACGTCGCGCAGTGTACGAATTGCGACCTCGCGCTCACGTTCCACCGCACGAAGTCGGCGCTCGTGTGCCACTACTGCGGGTTCGAGACGGCCCCGTTTCAGAAGTGCCCCGCGTGTGAGCAGCCGTCCATGCGCTATCAGGGCCTGGGCACGGAGAAGCTGCAAGCGGAGATCGAGGAGAAGTTCCCCGGCAACGTGTGCCAGCGCATGGACTCGGACACGATGCAGAAGCCCGGCAGTCACCAGCGCGTGCTGGACGCCTTCCGCGACGGCCTCATCCACATCCTCGTCGGCACGCAGATGATCGCGAAAGGGCTGGACTTCCCCAACGTCACGCTCGTCGGCGTGGTGAACGCGGACGTGGGCCTGCACCTGCCGGATTTCCGCAGCGCGGAGCGCACGTTCCAGTTGCTCGCGCAGGTCGCCGGGCGCGCCGGCCGCGGCGACAAGGGCGGCGAGGTGCTGGTGCAGACCTTCACGCCCGAACACCCGTGCATCACGCTTGCGTCACACCACAACTACGCCGAGTTCGCGAAGCTGGAACTGGTTCACCGCAAGCAGCACAAGTACCCGCCCTACGAGCGCATGGCCCGGCTGATCGTGCGGAGCGAGAAGGAAGACGCGGCGTGCGCGTTCGCGGACACGCTCGCGGGCGCGTTCAAGGAAGCGATGAAGCGGCTGCCCGCGCCGTCCGGCTTCGTGGCGCTGCCCTCCGCGCAACCGACCGACACGCCCCCGCCGCGCACGGCGGTGCGGCTGCTCGGCCCGGCGGAGTGCCCGGTGTTCCGGCTGAACAACTTCTACCGGTTCCACTTCCAACTCCAGTCCGACAGCAGCGCCGCGCTGCACGACGTACTGCGCACCGTGCTCGCGGTCGCGAAGCCGCCGTCGAACGTCGAGTTCCAGGTGGACATCGACCCGTACAGCATGTTGTGAGTCGGCGGAGGTGATTTCGGACTTTCGTCGATGAAACCGCGCCGCTCGCGGATCAGGATGGGTGACGGCACCGTTACCGGGAGTGGACCCGTCGTGCGCCGCGTCGCTCGTGGCGACGGAGCAAACGCGCTGCTCGTGCCCCGCGGTTCGTCCGCTTCACATCGAGGCGAAGTCGGTCCAGTTGGCGAGGTACTTGCGCAGCACCGGGAACTCGGCCGTCTTCGTGGCGAGTAACTCCTTCGCTTTCGCTACCAACTCCGCTTCTTGTTCCAGGTTGATGTCGCCGGTCAGGATGCGGGTGCGCAGGAACACGAAGTACGTGTCCAGCGTGTCGCACAGGCAGTAGTCGTTGATCTCTTGCAGCTTGCCGGCGCGGTACAGTTCGTAGACTTGCGCGCCGCTCACGTCCATCTTCCCCGGCTTGCCGAGCAGCTTCGCGAGCAGGTTCAGCCCGCCGGTCATTTTGCACGCGCCGAAGTTACTCAGCCAGTCCATCAGGTCGATGGGGCCGTTGAACCGGTTGCGGCTGTTCTGGTAGTACTCGCGCGCGCTCAGGCCGTAGCGGAACGCGGCCAGTTCCAGCAGCGGCATGTCGAACCCGCGGCCGTTGAACGTGACCAGCTTCGCCTTGTGGCACGCGACCCCGTTCCAGAACGTGCGGACGATCTCGCGCGGGTGGAACTGCGGGGCGTCGAGGCACGAGAACCCTTGCAGCGCGAAGTCCGGGCCGGCGCGCAGCACACACACACCCACGGGCACCTGGAAACTGACCGGGAGGAAATCGGAGCCGTCGCGACTGAACTCGCGCGACTCGTCGCGGGCGCGCTCGACGGCCGCTTCGGGCGTCAGGTTCGTGCCGGCGTATTTCACCGCGGACAGCAACCGGCCGTCCGGCACGCTCTCGGTGTCGATGACGAGGTACGCCGTGCGCGTGCCGGTGTCGGGGGTCGCGGCGCGCGAAGAGTAGGTGTCGGCGAGTCCCATGACTGCAACTTTCGCCCGAACCGGCACCGCCGTCAACGTCAGCCGGGGCGAACCCCGCGCGCGGTTTCGTGCGCGCGCGCCGGCGGCGCGGGCTGTGCGGGCGGCGCGGGGAGTCGTAAGGTTCTTGCATGACTCCCACAACGCCAGACGCCCCACGAAAAGCCAACCACGCCGCGCTCGGCATCGTCTGGCTGGTCGTGTTCATCGACCTACTCGGCTTCGGCATCGTGCTGCCGGTGCTGCCGCGCCAGGTGGAACCGTACCTGAACCACCTCGCGCTCACGCCCGCCGCGAAGGGGGCCGTGATCGGCGTGCTGTTCTCGATCTTCTCGCTGATGCAGTTCGTGTTCAGCCCGATGTGGGGCCGCATCTCGGACCGCATCGGCCGGCGGCCGGTGCTGCTCGTCAGCCTGCTGGGTTCGGTCGTCTTCTACGCCTTGTACGGGTACGCGGTGTCGCTCCCCGCGACCGAAGCGGGCCTCGCGCTCGGGTTGCTGCTGCTGTCGCGCGTGGGCGCGGGCATCGCCGGCGCGAGCGTCGGCACCGCGGCGGCCGTGATCGCGGACTGCACGCCGCCGGACAAGCGGGCGAAGGGAATGGCGCTGATCGGAATCGCCTTCGGCGCGGGGTTCACGCTGGGGCCGCTCATCGCCTACTTCGGGCTGGCGCTCTTCGCGAAGGAGCCGTGGGGGGTCGGCGCGCTGGCGTCCGGCATCTCGCTGGTCGCGCTCGTCATCGCGTTCTTCGCCTTCAAGGAGACGCGGAACCCCGACCACAAGGCCGGGAAAGAAATCTTCAGCCTGACGAAAACCCGCGAGGTGCTGGCGATGCCGACCGTCGGCGCGCTCGTGCTGATCTACTTCCTGGCGATCTTCGCGTTCGCCAACTTCGAGGCCACGCTCGCGCTGCTCACGCAGTCCGCGTTCGGCATGAGCGACGACGACAACTTCCTGGTGTTCGCGTTCGTCGGTGCGGTGCTCACCTTCGCCGGCGGCTCCTACCGCGGCATGGCGAAGAAGCGGGGCGAGGTGAAGTTGCTCCAGATGGGCCTGGGGATGATGATTCTGGGCCTCGCACTGGTGGGCACGGTGGCGCTGCTGGCCGCGACGCCCGACGCGCGCGGCGCGGGCTACCTGAAGCCGCTGTTCTACGTCGCGGTGTCGGTGTCGGTAATCGGGTTCGCGTTCGTGAACCCGTCGGTGTCCGCGCTCGTCTCGAAGCGCTCGGACCAGACGCGCCAGGGCGAGGTGCTGGGCGTGAACCAGTCGTTCGCGTCGCTCGGCCGCATCCTCGGCCCGTTCATCGGATCGGTCTTGTTCCAGGCGGAATCCTCGCGCACACTGCCGTATGTTGCGGCCGTCCTCACGCTGCTGCTGGTCGGCGCGCTGCTGCCAAAAGTGAAGCGGTTCACCGGAGAGACCGCGGAGACCGGAGAGAGAAAACAGAGTTAGAACTCGTGTGGAGTGTTTCTGAACTCTGTCTTCCCTCTCCGGACTCCGCGGTCTCTCCGGTGAAAAGATCGGAAGGAACCGCATGTTGGACCGGATCGACGCGCGCCGGATCGCGCTGATCAAGCCGAGCGCACTGGGCGATATCGTTCACTCCCTGCCGGTGCTGACCGCGCTGCGCGTCCGGTTCCCCGCGGCCCGCATCACCTGGGTCGTGAACCGCGCTTACGAATCCCTTCTGACCGGCCACCCGGACCTGACCGACACCCTGCCGTTCGACCGCGGGGCGTTCAAGGGCCTGCGCGCGGTCGGCGCGTTCTGCTCGTTCGTGGCGGAGCTGCGCCGCCGCCGGTTCGACCTCGTCATCGACATGCAGGGGCTGCTGCGGAGCGGGCTAATGGCGTGGCTCAGCGGCGCGCCGCGGCGCGTCGGCTTTCGGGCCGCGCGAGAGGGGGGGCGGTACGCCTACACGCACAAGATCGCCGCGCCCGGGCGCGGCGGCGGGCACGCCGTGGACCGCATGTGGAGCGTGGCCGAGGCGTTCGGCGTCGGGCACCTGCCGAAGACGTTTCGCGTGCCGCTGCAACCGACCGATGTGAGCGCCGCGCGCGACGCGCTGGCGGCGCTGCCGCGGCCCGTGGTCGCGGTGGCGGTGGGGGCGAAGTGGCTCACCAAGCGCTGGCCCCCGGCGCACTTCGCGGAGGCGCTGAACCGCGCGCATTCGTACTTCGGCGGCTCGTGCGTGTTCATCGGCGCGCCGGACGACACCGCGTTGTCACTCGAAGTGGGCGCGAAGTTGCACGGCCCCTCACTTGATTTGACGGGCCGCACCTCGCTCCCGCGGCTCGCGGCCGTATTGTCGCAGTGCGACGCGATGTTGGGCAACGACACCGGCCCGCTGCACCTGGCCGCGGCGCTCGGCGTGCCGTGCGTGGCCCCGTACCTGTGCACGCAAGTCGCGCTGCACGGCCCGTACCAGCAGGCGTCGCGCTGCGTAGAAACGAACGTCGCGTGTGCGGGCAGCTACCTCAAGAAATGCGGTAACATGGTCTGTATGCCGGAGCTGACCGCCGACCGGCTCTGGCCGAAGCTCGCGGAGACACTCGACGCATGGCAACTGAATCGCACTTCCCGTTCCGCCTGATCCTCGCGAGCAACTCGTGGGGCCGCAAGTGGCTCTTGGAGCAGGCCGGCTATCCCTTCGAAGTGAAGCCGTCGAACATCGACGAACCGACCGAGGCGCGACTGGGCGACTGCCGGCACTACGTCGGCGAACTCGCGTGGCTCAAGGCCGAAGCCGTCGCGCTGAAGGAACCGGACGGCCTCGTGATCGCCGCGGACACCGTGGGCTGGTTGCACGGCCGCGTGATCGGCAAGCCCGACGACGAGGCCCACGCCGGGCGCATCATCAAGTCGCTATCTGGCACCGTCCACGAGCTCTGGACCGGCGTGTGCCTGTGGCACTGCCCGACGAACTGGCAACTGTGCTGGCAGGAGCGGAGCCTCGTGCGCATGAAGGCGCTTTCCGACGCCGAGATCACCGCTTACCTGAAAACGCGCAAGTGGGAGGGCTGCAGCGGGGCGTACTCCATCGAGTTCCCCCACGACCCGTACCTGACGATTGAGGAAGGCAGCACGAGCAACGTCGTGGGCCTGCCGATGGAGTCGCTGGCGAAGGCGCTGGAGTGGATGAAGACCATTAGCTAACGGCCGGCGTAACCCGGCCGGTGAGACTGACGGAGGCAACAATGGAACCGCGCAACACCGGTGTTCGATACTTGATCGTCGGCGCGAGTGTTCCGGTTTGCGCCGCACTACTCGGATGGATGGCTCTTGCTGTCGCGCGACCTGATTGGTCAGAATGGGCCTACTTCTTCATTGCCGTCCTATTCGTGAGTTTGGGTGGCCTACCTCATTCCATCTGCGGAGCGGCCTCAATTCTACCCCGGCGATGGCGCGTGGGTGCTCGTGTGATTGTGGGCGTTGCATTGGGTATAGCGGTCTCTGTAGGTAGTTTCGTTGTGGCGATGACCGCGTTCGCACACGCAAGCCTCAGATTGGGCTACATAGAATAACCCGCGTGCCGCGAGCCTCGCTTCGCGGCGCGATTCGATCTTTCTTCATCACATCTTCGTGCGCCGCACATCGCGCCTTCTGCTTCACAATTGCCTCACCAAAGCCTCACACAAGGCTGATGCGACTTTCACTCCGGCGTGTGTCAGGGTGTCTACGACAACCTGCGACACCAACCCGGAGGTTCCGAATGCTTCGCCGCGCGCCCCGTGCGTTCACGCTTATCGAGTTGCTCGTCGTCATCGCCATCATCGCCGTGCTCATCGGGCTGCTGCTCCCCGCGGTTCAGAAGGTGCGCGAGGCCGCGGCCCGGATGAGCTGCCAGAACAACATGAAACAGTTCGGCCTCGCGCTGCACAACTACGCCCAGACCAACGACAACAAGTTCCCCGCGACCCGCGTGAACACGCCCAGCAGCAAGTTCCGCGCGTGG
>SXHE01000126.1 GCA_005773755.1 Planctomycetia bacterium | reverse complement strand
CAACTCGCAACTCGGCAGATGCCCCTCCGGTCCCCCTCTGGCGGTGTGCGGGGGTCGGACGGGCGCGCCGGGTCGGAAAGCGTGTCAGGAACGGCGCGCGACGGGAGCGCGAAGACGCGGTCCCGCCTTTGGATTAGTGCGCTGTTCATGTTCGGCGTTTCGGTTCCCGGCCGGGTCTCGACCCCTCGCGGTACGACGGAACGGGTTCGGTCACGGCGGTTTGGGTGCCCCGCGGTTCGACCGGCGTTGCCCGTTTTCCATCGACCGCTCACGAGGGGAGGGTCATTCGGCACTGTTGGCTCGTAAGTAACTGCTCACCTGGCGGGCCGATTCCAGCGTCAGGGCGTGCTCGGCCAGGCGCTCCGCCTCGGCGACCTTGAGGTCGCGGATCACCCGTTTGATCTCGGGGATCTTGCGCGGCGTGGCGCTCAGATGTCGCAGGCCCAGGCCCACCAGCAGCGGGACGTAGAGCGGTTCCCCGCTCATCTCCCCGCACACATTAACCTCGAACGGTCGCTTCGCTTGTTCCTTCTGGCCGGCCCGAACCACCATCCGGATCAGCCGCAGAACGGCCGGGTCCGTGGGGTTGTACAGGTCGGCCACGTGTTCGTTGTTCCGGTCCGCCGCGAGGGTGTACTGGATCAGGTCGTTGGTCCCGATGGAGACGAAGTCCACCGCGCGGGCCAGTACGTCCGCCAGCAGCGCGGCGGACGGAACTTCGATCATTGTACCCACGGGCACGTCCCGCTTAAAGGGGATTCCCGCGTACTCCAAACCTTCCTTCACGTCGTTGAGCAGCGACTTGCACCGGCGCAACTCGTCCACGGTGCTAATCATGGGGAACATGACCCGCACGTCACCGTGGATCGCGGCCCGGAGAATCGCCCGCAGTTGGGTCTTGAACAGGTCCAGGTTGTTCAGGCACAGGCGCACGCTCCGCAGCCCCAGGAACGGGTTCTTCTCGTCGGCCATCGTGCCCGACATGCTGGAGAACTTGTCGGCCCCCAGGTCGAGTGTGCGGATCACCACCGGCCGGTTCGGGCCGAGCGTGTTCAGCACGGACGTGTACGCGGCGTAGTGCTCCTCTTCGGTCGGGTGCGCGGTCTTGTTCAGGTACAGGAACTCGGTGCGGTACAGGCCGACACCTTCCGCGCCGCGGTCGAGACAGTGGGCGGCTTCCTGGGCCAGTTCGATGTTGCCCAACAGCCGAATCTTGACGGGCGTGTCGTCGGCCGTCACCGCCGGTTTGTCGCGCAGGCTCTCGTAGCGGTCGGGGCGGGCCAGTTGCTCGGCGCGTTTGGCCTCGTACCGGAAGAGGGTCTCCGCGTCCGGGTTGATGATGAGGACGCCTTCTTCGCCGTCCACGATCACGGTGTCGCCGCCCGACACGTCGGTGCGGAACCGGCCGATGCCCACCACCGCGGGGATCTCCAGCGCGCCGGCCAGGATCGCGGTGTGGCTCGTGGGGCCGCCGCTCTCGGTGGCGAACGCGCGGACCGTGCGGGCGTTGAAGTCGGCCGTGTCCGACGGCATCAGGTCGTTCGCCAGCACGATGACCGGTTCGGTCAGGTTGTCGAACGGGTTGTTGGGGTGGCCGAGGAGCGCGGCGAGCAACTGGCGCTCGATGTCGATGAACTCGGTCGCCTGGCGGCGCGCGGCGGCGGCCCCGTGGTCGCCGCGCAACTGGCCGGCGTCCTCGAACGCCTTGACCAGATCGCGGATCACCCGGCTGACGGCGTATTCCGCCGAGTACGCCTGCGACCGGATGCGCTCCTCGATTTGGGTGCGCAGGTTGTCGTTTTCGAGCATCGACTGCTGCGAGCCGCGGATGTTGCCCAGCGCGGGGCCGAGGCGCGCGGTCATGCGCGCCCGGTCATCGCGTGCGGACTCGACGGACTCCGCTAGCGCGCGGCGCAGGCGCACGATTTCGCCGTCGATCTGGTCCGCCGGCACCTCACGATGCGGACTCAGCACGCCCTCGGTGTCCAGCACGAGGGCCGGACCGATGGCGATGCCAGGGGAGACGGGGATGCCTTGCCGTTTTTCCATTCGCCGGACGTTCCGGTGGCCCGTGTGTGTGGGAGAAAGTGCCCGCGACCGGTCCGGGCGGGAGCCGGGCGCGGGGGTTTCGTGAACCGGTCAGATCGTGTAGTCCTCGCCGCCGGGCGAGGCGAGGATCGCGGCCAGCGGGTCCACGGCTTTGGGGGCGTCCGGCCCGTCGACTTCCAGCACCACCTCGGAGTCGGGGAGGACGATCAGCATGATGAGGTCCATGATGTCCTTCCCGTTGGCCTTCGCCGTGCCGTTCCAAACGGTGACGGTACACGAGAAGGCACGCGCCGTTCGCGAGAACTTGTCCGCGACCCGCTGGTGCAGCCCGTACGGGTTGACGATGCGGATCACCCGGCGGACCGGACCGTTCGCGCACGGGGCCGGTTCGGGCGCGGGCGCGGACGAACGCGGGAGCGTGTCCCGCGGCCCCGGTCCGTTTCCGCCCGCCCGCCCGTTCATCGCATCTCCTCTCGCTTTCCACCGGCGGGCTGACGCCGCGCCGCTCACCCACACCGCTACCACCCCGGCGCGGCCCCTTCGAGCAGCGCCCAGATGTCGTCGCCCGTCTGACACGCGCGGAGCTGTCGCACGAAGTCGTCGTTGCGCATCGTGCGGACGACCGCTTCCAGCGCGCGCAGGTGGTCGCCGGGGCGGTCCTGGGGCGACACCAGAAGCACGAACACGTACACCGGTTCCCCGTCCAAGCTGTCGAACGGGAGGCCGTCGCGGGAGAGGGCCATCGTGCCGATGAGCCGGTCCACGGCCGGGTGCCGGGAGTGCGGGATCGCGATGTGCCGGCCGATCCCGGTCGTGCCCAACTGCTCGCGCTTGAGCACCGCTTTCACGATCTCGTCCACGTCCTCGGCGCGGAAGTGCCCGGCCATGTGCAGCGCCTGCACCATCTGCCGCACGACCGCTTCCTTCACCGCCGGAACCGCGGCCGGGTCGCGCGCGTCGGTCTGCGGTGCCGGAACGGACAGCGCCGGGATGATCGCGTCTCGGACGATAAAGTTGCACAGGCGCATGCAGTTCCCCCTCGTGACCGCGGGCGGCTCGCTCGGCTCCGGCCCCACCGAGGCCGGCCACAGAAACCGACCGACCCGTTACGTCGCGGCGTTGTTCCCGCCGTAGTCCGCGTCGCGCCGGTGGTCCTGAATCTTGTCCTTGTAGTGCGTGATCTGCTGCTTCACGTGGGCCGCGGCCCGGTTGAAGGCGTGCATCACGTCCGTGTCCTCGTCGCGGCCGACGAACTCGTGCTTGTGCTCGGCCGTGGCGATGATCTCGACCTTCAACTTGCCGTCGTGCTCCTTGTGGAGATCGACCGTCACCTCGATCATGGTCAGCCGGTTGAAGAAGTGGAGGAGCTTCTCCCCCTTCTCCTTGAGCTGCTGCTGGATGTCGTCGCCCAGGTGCCCGTGGCGGGCGGATACTGTCACCTGCACGGAAGGCCTCGCTCTCGCGGAGTGCGGAACCGCGCGGCGGGCGGGCCGGCGGCGCGAACAGTCGGTCGCGCGTGCGCGATCCGACCGGCTGATTGTATTCCGCGCGGGAGCGGGGTTCAACAACCCGCGCCGCGCGGAACGGGCGCTTCCGGTCGGGCCGCCGAGCGGGTATCGTGTCGGGCGCGAGGTTCAACCATGCACGCCCCCACCCGCCGCGACCTGCTCCTCACCGCCGGTGCCGCCGCGCTCCTTCCCCCATTCGCCGCACGCATGAACGCATCCGCTCACCTGCCGGTCGCGAAGCCCGACGACATCGGCATCGACGCGAAGCGCCTCAAGGTCGCCTACGACCTGCTCGACAAGTGGACCGCCGGCAAGGAATCGCCAGTTCCCGGTGGGGCGATCCTGGTCGGCCGCCGCGGAAAGGTGCTGCCCCCGCACTTCGCCGGCCGACAGGGACCGGAACCCGACGCGCCCCCGATTCGCAAAGACGGCCTGTTCCTGATGGCGTCGATCACCAAGCCGGTCGTTTACACCGCGGCGATGATACTGGTCGAACGCGGGGAGCTGAACCTGACGGACCGCGTGACGCGCTACGTCCCCGAGTTCAAGGCCAACGGCAAGGAGAACACGCTCGTCGGGCACCTGTTCACGCACACGTCCGGCCTGCCGGACATGCTCGACAACAACGCCGATCTGCGGAAGAAGCACGCGCCGATCCAGACGTTCCTCGACGCGGCCTCGAAAGAAACGACGCCGCTGTTCAAGCCGGGCACGAAGCTCAGTTACCAGAGCATGGGAACCGCGGTCGTCGCGGAGATCGTCCAGCGGCTCGCGAAGCAGACCGTCGCGGAGTTTCTGAAGAAGGAAATCTTCGACCCGCTGGGGCTGAAGTCCACGGCGCTCGGCTCGAAGGGGTTCGACCGCGACCGGCTCGTGCGCGTCGAAGTGCCACCGTATCAGGCCAACACCGTTCCGAAGGGGGAACCCCTCGCGGGTTCCCCCAAACCCCCTCCTGATTTCTCCTGGAACAGCAAGTACTGGCAGGAACTGGGCGCGCCGTGGGGCGGCCTGTTCAGCACTCCGGAAGACTTCGCGGTGATCTGTCAGTTGATGCTCGGCGGCGGCACCGTGGGCGGCGTGCGGCTGCTCGCACCCGCGACCGTGCGGTTGATGACCACGAACCGCCTGAACGACTACGCGGACCTGCCCGAAGGCGTGCGGCGCACCCAACCGTGGGGTCTGGGCTGGCGGATGAACCACCCCGGCACGCCGGAAAGCTGGGGCGACCTGCTCGACCGCAACGTGTTCGGCCACACCGGCGCGACCGGCACGACGGTCTGGATGGACCCCAAAGCCGACGGCTTCTGCGTACTGCTCACGACCGCGCTGCGCGAACGCGCCCCGTGGCGGCTGGTGCAGTTGTCCAATGCGGTCGCGGCGTCGTTCGTGTGATTCCCGCCGGCCGCTCGCGCAGCCGCAAGCGGCGCATACAGAAAGGCCTCCCATGCTGCCTCGCATTCTGCTCCTCTCCCTCGCCCTGGTCGCGCTCGGCGCGCCGTTACGCGCCGCGGACGACGACATCCGCAAGGCTGTCATGTTTTACGCCTCGTTCGACGAGGACGTGAAGGGCGACTTCGGCGGCGGGCAACTCACCTTCGACACCCGCGTGACGTACCCAAAAGAGAAAGGGAAGTTCACCATCGAGAAAGGCTTCTCGGACAAGGCGTTCAAGATCGCGAAGAACAAGGGTATCGCCGGCGGCGCGCTCGACGCCGTGGACATCCTGCCGAACAACAGCCGCATCTTCGTGCCGGTGAAGGGGAACCTCGCGTTCAAATCCGACGGTTGGAACGGGTCCGTTTCGATGTGGTGCAAGACCGACCCGGACAAGATGCTCAAGACCGGGTTCTGCGACCCGGTGCAGATCACCCAGAAGGGCGCGAACAACGGCGGGCTGTGGTTCGACTTCAACGACGCCAAGCCGCGCGACCTGCGCCACGGCGCGTTCCCGGTGATCCCGGACGGGAAGAAAGGGATCGGCGAGAGCGACCCGAACGCGCCAATGGTCCGCGTGCCCAAAGTGGGCTGGAAGGCCGACGAATGGCACCACGTCGTACTCACCTGGACGAACCTCGACACCGGCAAGGCCGACGCCGTCACGTCGCTGTACATCGACGGCAAGCTGATCGGGCAGGTGAAGGACCGGGCCATCGCGATGGGCTGGGAGGTCGAGAAGGCCGGCATCTATACCGCGATCAACTACATCGGGCTGCTCGACGAGATGGCCCTGTTCGACCGCGCGCTAACCGCGGACGAGGTAGCCGCGCTGCACAAGAAACCGGACCTGCTGACCGGCTTGAAGAAGCCGGCGAAGAAGAAAGAGCCGCTGCCGGTGCGCTTCTCCGTGACGAAGGGCGAGCCGCCGGCCGCGCCCAAGTTCCCGTTCGACGCCGCGACCGCGGCCAGGTACCAGCGCAACTACGCCAAGTGGCTCGGCGTGCCGGTCGAGTGCGTCAACGATCTGGGCATGGAGTTCGTGCTGATCCCGCCGGGCACGTTCATGATGGGCACGCCCGAAGACGAGCCGGGCCACAAGGGGGCCGAATACGCCGAAGGCCCGCGCCACGCGGTCACACTCACCAAGCCCTTCTACCTCGGCAAGCACGAGGTCACGGTCGGGCAGTTTCGGGCGTTCGTTGAAGCGGCGAAGTACCAAACCGACGGCGAGAAGACCGGCGGCGGCAACGCCCACGACGAGAAGGCCGTGTGGAAGCACCGCCCCGGCACGAGTTGGAAGAAGCCCGGTTACGCGGGGCCGTTCGAGCTGCGCGACGACCAACCCGTTGTGCATGTGAGTTGGACCGACGCGAACGCCTTCAACAAGTGGCTCGGCTCGCGCGACCGGGCGCTGGCCCACACCTATTCGTTGCCCACCGAGGCGCAGTGGGACGGGGCCTGCCGCGCCGGGACCGCGACGCGCTACTGGTGGGGCGACGAGGTGGACAAGACCGGCAAGGTCGCGAACGTGTGCGACAAAACTCTGAAGGCGACGCTGAAGGAGTGGCCGCGCACCGCGATGCCGATGGACGACGGGTTCGCCTTCGTCGCCCCGGTGGGCAGTTACCGCGCGAACGCCTTCGGCCTGCACGACCTGATCGGGAACGTGTGGGAGTTCTGCTCGACGCACTTGGGCGCGTACACGAAGGACGCCGCGACCGACCCCGGCGACATCGACCCGAAGCGCGGGCACGCGGTCCGCGGCGGCGGCTGGAGCAACGAGGCGAAGGACGTGCGCAGCGGCGGACGAAACGCCGACCCACCGCACTTCTGCCACAGCAACCTGGGGTTCCGCGCCGCGGTCGTGCTGAAGTAGCGCCGCATCACGGGCGCAACTGCGGGGTCGGCTCGCTGATCGGTTCCACGTCCGGCTCGCGGCGCGGCTCCGCGGTCGGTTCGCTCGTCGCCGGCTGCTCGCTCGTCGCGTTCGACTGGGTCAGCAGCCACGCGGTCGGGGCGATGACCAGCGCCGTGCCGATCAGCGCGAGCGCGTTCACCTCGTGGCCGAACATCCACGCGCTCATCGCCATTACGAACACGATCTGCGTCAGCCCGACCACGGACACCTTCGCCGGTGCGCCGCGGCCGAACGCGAGCGTCAGGAACACCTGCCCGATGGTGGCAGAGACGCCGATGCCCAGGAGCTTGAGCGCCACGCCCGTTTCGAGGATGCGGCCGACCGGTTCCGTGCGCGGGGTGACAAAGAACGCGACCACGCAGAACACCGTGGCGACCACGGAGAAGTGAACGACGACGGCGCGCGGGTCGATGTCGCGGAGCCGGTGTAGGCCGAGCATCGCGACCGCGGTGAACCCGGCCGACGCCAGCGCCGCCAGCACCGCCCAGTTCCCGGCCTCGATGTGCGGCTGCTCGACCAGCGCCACGCCGACCACCCCGACGAGGATCGCGAGGAGCGTCTTCCCGCCGGGGAAGTGGCCGTACAGCGGCCACGAGAGTAGCGCGACCCAGATGGGGAACGTGTTGCTGAGTGTCACCACGTCGCGCGAGTCGAGTTCGCTGAACGAGTAGAACGCGCACACCATGCTGCAACTGCCGGCGACGCTGCGCACCCACAGCCGCGCCGGGCGGAACCACACCAGCCGCACCCCCGCGGCCTTCGCCAGCACCGCCGCGAAGAGCGCGACCAGCCCGGCCCGGAACACGGCGACCGTCTGCCAGTCGCACACCGGCGGCGCGCCGCTCGGCCGGCGCGTGAGCATCTCGGCGAGGATCGCCATGATCGAGAACGAGAACGCACCGCACACCATCCAGATGTAGGGCCGAGCATCGGGCTGAGTCATTCTGAAACCTTAGCGAAGTCGGCCGCGCGTGTGAAGGCGAGTGGGGATACCGGCGCGACGGGCGCGCCGTTACAATCCGTTCAGACAATTCGGGAGTCGCCGCATGTATCCATCGGGCCGGTGGGACGGGTTCTGGGTTCAGTCGCACTGCGGCCGGCAGGCGATGTCGGCGTTCGCGCTGCGGTTCGCCGACGGCCGCGCGACGGGCGAGGGCCGCGACCGCGTCGGCGTCTTCACCTTCGAGGGCGAGTACCACGAAACGACCGGCGCGGTGCGATTGGTCAAGCAGTACATCGGCAAGCACCAGGTGCTGTACGTCGGCCAGCCGGACGGCGAGGGGAGCATCGCCGGGACGTGGTACTTGGTCGGCGATTCCGGCCCGTTCCTGATGCGCCCGGTGGTGGCGAAGCCGAGCGGGGACGAACCCATTCAGGAGATCGGTTGACCCCTCCCGACGATCCCCGTGCGGCCCTCGCGTTCCTGGTGGTGCGCCTCCGCGCGGCTCCCGATACTGAGCGCGCGGGCGTGGTCGCGCGGCTGCTCCCGCTGCTCGCCGACACCGGGGTGCCGCTGGCGGTCCGGCTGGCCGCGGCCGGGCGCGCCATCGACGCGGTGCCCGAATCGCCACGGACCGTGCGCGAAGTGGTGCGCGCCATCACCGCCGGGCTGTCACCGGTTCGCGCGCTCCACCGGATGCGCCACCTCCAGCATCTGACCGAGAAGACGACCGACCTCGACGCGCTGGTGGAGGCGCGCGAGCGGAAGGTGAAGATCGGCTGTCCGCGGTGCCCGGCGCGGCTCACCCGCGCGGAGCTGGCGAAGCACCTGTGGACCGAACACAAGTTGCAGTTGGTCGAGGGCGAAGCGCGGACCCGTGCGGAACTGGTGAGCGCGGTTCGGCGCGAGTACGCGGACCGCGCCGATCCCGCGCTGTTCGACCTCGCGGCCGAGGTGGGGGGCGAGCGGGCGATCCGGGCCTGGGCCGCCGCGACCGCGTCGGAAGACGAGGCGGGGCCGGTGTGTACCGCGGCCCGCGCCCGCGGTGCGAGCGCGTGCCCCGCGTGCTTCGCGGATGTGGTGCCGCCGGTGCCCGAACTGCCCCCGCCACTGGCGGTCGCCAACGGGCGCGTTGCCGGCGAAGGGTTGGTCGCGAGCGCGTCCACCGAATCGCCGCGCGTGAGCGCGACCCTTGCCGCCGCGCTGACGCTGGTGCTGTTCACGCTGCTCGTTCACGTCGCCGTCGGGTTCGTGCTCGGCATCGTCGTGTACTTCGCCACGCTCGTGTGGCGCACGCCGCGCGCGCCGGCCGACGAGCGCGCCATCGACGCCGCGTGGCGGAAGCTCGCCCCGCGCCTGGCCGACCGGCGCGACGCGGCCCGCTACCTCACGCGCCTGTGCGTCACCAGCGTCGGCCGCGGAGACCTACTCGAACGCGCGAATGCCCTCCAAGCGGTGATCGCGCGGGCGCGCGCGAACCCGGCCGAGGTTCAACTGCTGGCCGCGGCTCTGGCGCTTCAAATGGCCGACGCCGGGCGGTTCGGCCGCGACCACATCGCCGGGATCGCGGACCTCGTAGCGCTCGCGTTCCAGGGGCAACACGGGCCGGCGTTCGCGGAGCACGCGCTCGCGGTGTATGCACTGGTGGAACAAGACGCGGGCGCGCGCGGCCGGCTGCGGGTGTTGCTCCTCGCCGCCGCGTTTGCCGCCGGACTCGGCCCGCGCGACCTGCTGGAGTTGTGGTCGGCTGCCCCCCACGTCGCGGACGCGATGCGCGTTCCGCCGCACCACCTCGCGCTACTGTACGGCGTGTGGGTACACCGGAACGCGCGGCCCTGGGCACGGGTGGGCGATGCACAAACGGTGTTCGACGTGGCCGCGACTTCGCCCGCGACCACCGCGAAGTTGCTCGCGGCCGTGCCTGGCGTGCTTCTCGTCCGCGACGCGGGCCCGAACGTGACCGCCGACCTCGGCCCGGTGCTCATCACGACTGTCGGTGTGTCGGTTGGTGGTGTGGTGTCGCCGGACCCGGTCGCGGTCGTGCGCCTCGAAGACGACGGCCGAGAACTGATCTTCGCGAAGCACCGACTGCGGCTGTCACGCGCGGTGGCCGTGGAGTTTGCGATCGAGTTGAAGGGGTGGCTGCGGTTCCGCGCCGAGGTGCTGGCCGCGTACCCCGCGGT
>SXHE01000125.1 GCA_005773755.1 Planctomycetia bacterium | reverse complement strand
AGGGCGCGGGTCAGCAGGTCGCGCGGGATGTCTTCGCGCAGAAGCAGCCACACGCCTAACGGCCAGCCGAGCGCGAGCACCGCGACCGGGAGCAGCAGTCGGAAGGCGCGCGTGTCGGTCGCGCACCGCACGGTGAGCCGCGCCCCCAGCGCGACCACGAGCCACGCCCCGGTCATCACCAGCGCCGCGGCCGACGCGCCCAGTTGCACCTCGCCCGCCGCGGTGAACGCCATGCCGACCGCGGCCACCGCGACCGCGCCGAACACGGTGCCGCGCTCGGCGTGCGCCTGCACCTTTGCCCGCAACAGCGCGCGCCGGTCCAGCGCGGTGCAGAGTAGGGGGTCGAGGGTGCGGCGGAACCGCTCGCCCGCGATGGCCCCGCTGATCCCGGCGGCGACGGGCATCAGGTAGCGCCCGGCGGCGAACGTGCCCGCGCTCAACAGCAGCCAGCCGGCCGCGTCCCGCGCGCGCGAACGGCGGACCAGTTCTTCGGCGCGGGTCGGGTCGAAAGCGGCCTGTGCGCGCTGCATCGCGACCCAAACGCCCGCGCCGAACAGCACGACCGCCAGCACCCCCGCGACAACGCCCGCGACGCGCGCGAACACGGGCACGGCCCACGCGCTGCGCCCGATGCAGCGCTCCTTCCACAGCACCGGGTTGGCCGCGTCCAGTGGCGGCAGGTCCGGGGGCACCTCGTCTTCGGGCTGGATCAGCGGCGGGTCGGCGGGGCGCGGCGGCTCCGGGAACGCGGTAGCCGGTGGCGGGCCGGCGCTCGGCTCGCGCAGCCGCAGCACGCGGGCGGCGCGCTCCAACAGCACCAGGCCGACGAGCACCTGCACCAGCGGGTAGCCGTAGCCGGCCGCGAGCGCCCGCGCGCCGCCGGGGTCGCGGTGAACGAACGCCAGCAGCACGAACGGGCTGGCGAACACCAGCGGCGGCACGAACGCGCCGCACACCAGAATCGCCGTGCGCCCGTAGGAGCGAAGCACCGCCGCGCGCAGGTCCGGGGCGGCACACGCGGCGCTCACGCCGATCGCGCCACACAGCACCGCCGTGCCCGCGATGAGCGCGTACCCGGCCGCGAGGAACGCGCCGTTCAACCCGCCAAAGAACAGCACGAGGGACAGAAGCGGCGCGCTCGCGAGCACCGCGGCCAGCACGAACGCGACCCGCCCGGCCGCCTTGCCGAAGACGATCTCGCGGTCGGTCAGAAGTGTCGTCAGGAGCAGTGGGAGCGTGTGTCGGTCCTTCTCTTCGGAGACCGCCGCTGCCGCCAGCGCGGGCGTGAGGGCGACCACCGCGACGAGTTGCGCTTCGAGCAGCACCAGCGCGAGCGCGTGGGCGAACGCCGCGCTCTCGGCGGGCGCGAGGCGCACGTTCATGTCCAGCAGGTCGCGCACGGGGAGCGGGAAGAACCAGACCGCGGCGAACCCGACGAATGCGAGGACCAGGGCGTACAGGAGGACGAGCCAGGCGCGCAGGGCCAGCCCGCGCCGGGCCAGCCGGCGCAACTCCCACGCGGCGAGCGGGCCGATCCGGCCCACGCTACTTGTCCCGATCTTTGTCTTGGATGCCGAGCGCGACGCCGGCCTTGCCGAACGGGGCCAGCGCGGTCGGCCAGGCGTTCACGGCCTTCGCTTCCGCGCTGCGGTCGCCGGACAGCTTCGCGTTCTGGCGCGCGATCGAGAGCCGGCCCCAGGCGTGCCCGGCCCGGAACTTCTTCGCGTCGTCCGGCAGCTCGACCAGCGCCTCTTCCGCTTTCTCTTTCGGCGCGGCCGCAATGCGCAGGTGCGCGCCGTCGCCCAGCGCCCACGCCCGCGAACTTTCGTCGGGCAGCGCTTGCGCGAACTGCTTCGCCACGTCGGACTTCCCGGTCGCGGCGGCGATCTGCGCGAACCGGAGCACCAGCGACGGGGATACGGTCACGTCCTTGCGGCCCTTGCTTGCGGAGATCACGGCGAACGCGGCCGTGAGCGCCGGCTCCGGGTTCTGGCTCCAGTCGGCGCAGAGTGCGATCGCGCGCAACTGGGTGTCCGGGTTGCTGTGCGGGCGCTGCGCCAGTCTCAGCGCCTCGTCCGGGTTGTCTTGGAGCAGGTACAGGCCGGTGTAGGCCATGCGGGTGCCGTCCTGGACGGCACCCGCCCCCGGCTGGCCGAACAGGACGGGAGCCTTGTCAGTCTTGAGGAGCGAGAACAGCGTCTGCGCGGCCGCCGCGCCTTTGAGCGCCTCCGGGCCGCGCACCTTCAGCTCGTCCGCGACCGCGGCCGGGACCGTTGATCCCTTGTCCGCGCGGTACACCTCCAGCGCGACGGTGGCTTTGCCTTCCGCGAACTCTTGCGGGGTGAAGAGGGCGAGCGGGATCAGATCGACGGCCAGTGTGGTCTGGCCGCGCTTGACGAGTTCGCGGGTGAGCCGCCGTGCGAAGTGGGCGCGGAAGTCCGGGTCCGCGATTTGCAACACCAGCAGCGTTTTCTGAAGCTCCTCGTACACCGTGAAGATGCGCTCGTTGGGCCGGACCTTCGCGTTCGGTTCCGGGGTCCAGCGGATCCGCTTCTGCTCGCTCACCTCTTCCCCGGTGCCGCCCAGCGCGAGCAGCGCGACGACCAGCTCCGCCCCGACCGCGTTGCGCGCCGGCGACGGGGCCGCGCGGCGCAGGTGCTCCTCACGCGCTTTGCCGAACTGCTCCAGCGCTTCCTTCAACTTCTCTTTGGTATCGTGCCGCAGAGCGTGGGTGCCGGCGACCGTGTGCATCAGGACGTTGAACAGCGGCAGCTCGTCCTTCGGGAGCGACTCCGCCGCCTTCGCGAGTTCCTCTTGCGCCTCCTTCATCAGCCGGTCTTCCTTGCCGGCGATGCGCGACGAGATCAGGTAGCGGACGCCGAGCGCGACGCCGGCCACGAGGCCCAGCGCGAGCAGCACGAACAGCACCTTCTGCTTGAGCGGGCGCGTGTCGATCTCGATGCCGGTCGCGTCGGCCTCTCTGAGCGCGGTGCCGGTCACGATCTTCATGCCGGTTTCGGCGTCCACGACGCCTTCGAGCTTCTCGTTGTTCTGCTTGGCGAGGCTCGGCCCTTTGGTGCGCGTCTGCCGCCAGTCGTACTGCCCCTCGTCCTTCGGTTCGGGGATCTTGATGCGCTGCTTGCACTCCGGGTTCTTGCAGATGGTGTTCTTGCCGGCGCGCGCGATCGGTTCGGTCCACTTGAAGCTACAGTACTGGCACTCGACCGGGATGATCTTGTTCGCTTCGTCCTGTTCGGCCTTGGCGGGTTCGTCGGCCAGGGCCGCGAGTGCGGCGGCCTCGGCCGCGGCCGCGTCCAGAGCCGGGCCGTCGTCGGGCACCGTGACCGGGTGCGGAATGACGATCTTTTCGCGACAGTTCTTGCACGTCGCCTTCTTGCCGGCAAGCTCGTCTTTGAGCTTGTAGTGGAACCCGCAGTGCGAGCAGTCGAATTCGATCGCCATTGTCGGTGGTCCCGATGCGGACACGGTCGGAGGCGTCAGACTTGCTCACCCATTATCCGGGGAACCGACGAGAGAGGCAATCGCACAGTGCCCGCGAGTTTGCGCTTCGGGTTGCCGTGGCCGGCGCGGGGCGGTATCTCGCGCCGGGTCACGGAGGGCCGGACATGCGAGTGCGCGCGGTGACGGGGCTGCTGGCGCTGGTGGCACTGCTGGCGGTCGGGTGCGAGTGCTTTCGCGGGTGCCGCAAGCCGGCGAAATTGTATCGCGAGCACCGCGAGCTGCCGGACGTGCTGAAGAACGAAGGCCCGCCACCGGTGATCGTGCCGAAGAACACCGGCGCGCCGCCCGGCGGCGCGTACGGCGGGGGTTAGGCCGGCGGTCGGCGGCTCAGCGACCCTGGCCCGGACACTTTGAGGTGCGGGCTGGAACCGCTCTTGATCGGGCCTTCGCGAACCACACGCACCGGCACGTCCGGCTCGGCTTCGACTTTCAGGCCGTGGGCCTTGATGATCGCGGACATGAACTCGCGACTGGTGGGGAACCGGTTCGTCGGGATCGGGGACAGCGCGCGGATCAGCGCCGGGCGCTCGGCTTCCGTCACGCCACTCAGGTCCGCAAGCGGGCGCACGTAACTGCGCGAAGTGTTCTTCAGCGGCGGGGGCGACGGGAACGGGAACGTGCCCGTGCGCAGTGCGTAATACGTGACCGCGAGACTGTACTGGTCGGACCAGTCGGTGAGCGTGCCGAGGAACACTTCCGGGGCCGAGTACTCGCGCGTACCCTGACGCGAGCAGGGCGTGCTGGGGCCGTGCGTGACGGTCGCGAGGCCGTGGTCGGTCAGCTTCGCCACGTCGCCGAACAGCAAAATGTTATTGGGCTTCACGTCGCCGTGCTGGAACCCGACCTTGCGGCCGTCGCGGGTGTGCCGGCGGGCGTTCAGGAAGTCGAGCGCTTCGGCCACCTGCCACAGGTACAGGCACAGCGTCGCGATTTCGAGCGGCTGGCCCAGGTCGTTGTGGTACAGCTGCATCAGGTCGAGGAGCGTGGCCTCGGCCAGTTCCATGTTGATGACGAGGTAGCCCGGTACGGACCAGACGCCGTGGGTCTTGACGACGTAGGGGTGTTCGAGGGTCTGGAACGACTGCACCGCGCGCAGCTCGCGGGCCGTGGTACTGGTGTTCGAGGTGGGCATGAACTTGAGCGCGACCGGCGGGCCGGTGGGCGCTTCCGCTTCCCAGACCTCGGCGAACCCGCCGCGCCCGCGCATGCACCGGAGGCGGTAGCCGGGTGAAGGTTGCGCACCGACGGCGAACGCGAACGCGCCGGGCGTGGTCGAGCGGACGTTGGGCAGGGCCGACAACACCGGGTTCCCCTTTCAGACCGGGGCGCAAGCTTTCCTTCACGAATGTAGCACACGAAGTGGCGGGAACGGGGCGTGTGCGGCCTTTCCTTACAGATGTCGCAAATCTGTGTCGCTCAGGCGGGTTGCGGCGACAGAGGAAATAGCCCCTCACACGGGCGGATCGCCGGTCGCGGTGTCGTCGGGCGCGGCCGGCGGCTTCAGGCCGGGCACGCGCTCGTTCAGCTTCTGCTGCCGGAACACCGCGAGGTCGCGCTGGAGCTTCGCGTCGTGGTCGGCCTTCAGTTCCCGGTACCGCGCCATCCAGTACCGGCGCGTGTACCACACGTCGAGTACCGCGAAGCACACCGCGACGAACAGCAGCCCCAGCACGCCGATCCAGTAGAACCCGACCGTCTTCGTGAACCGCTTGTCCGCTTCGGCTTGCGGGTCCGGTTCGCCATCTTGCGGCGGCGCACCGATCTTGTTGCGTTCGGGAATCGCGTCCATGCGCGCGTCCATACCGGAGGCGTAATACCAGCCGATCATCGCGCCGACGACGACGAGCAGCACCGAAGTTGCTACCCGCCGCCGGGCCTGCCCGTTTCGGTAGCGCCGGTCCGCGTCGGCCACGAACTGTTCGGCCGCCAGCGCGCGGATCGCCCGCCGCTGGCGCACCGCCGTCAGCGCGCCGATCAGAATCAGGCTCACAGCGAGGAGGATGCCGAAGACCATACACAGCCCAGAACGAAGAACTCACCACAACGGCACGAAGGAACACAACGAAGGCCAGAGAGGACCGGT
>SXHE01000124.1 GCA_005773755.1 Planctomycetia bacterium | reverse complement strand
GTCCTGGAGGGGCCGCGGAATCGTACCGCGCGGCGCGGGCGACTCGCGGCTAACGGCGCGTCACTTCTTCAACTCCTCGAACGTCTTGTTCAGGATGGGGTACTTCTTCCAGTCCTTGTAATCGAAGTGCCACCACTCCTCCTCGTACACGCCGAAGCCTTCCGCCTGCATTGCGGAGCGCAGCAGGTCGCGGTGCCAGCGCTGGCGCGACGTGCCGCCCATGTAGTCGGGGAACGCGCGGTCGGAGAACTCGTCGTACCCGCTCACCATCTCCACCGGCTTGCCGGTCTTCAGGTCGTACAGCGTCAGATCGACGGCGCACCCGCGATTGTGCCGCGACCCCTTCGACGGGTCGGCCACGAAGTTGTGGAACTTGTCCGGGGTCGCGTCCCAGAACATCTTGGTGACGTGCCACGGTCGGTACGCGTCGAACACCAGTAGGCCGTAGCCGCGCTCCTTCAGGCTCTTGTGAACGCGCGCGAGCGCCTCGGCCGCGGGCTTCTGCATGTACGCCTTCGCGGACGTGTAGAACGGCGTGCCGAGGAAGTTGTTGTCGGTCGCGTAGCGAATGTCGAATTTCACGCCGTCGATGGTCGCGAGGTCGATCAGGTCCGGTGGGAGGTAGTCGCCCTTTTCGTTTGGCGGCTTGGCGGCGAGCGCGGCCTTGCGAATGTCCGCGAGCGGCTTCACCGGCTTGATCTTGAACGTCTCGCCCTCGTCGCCGTCGAACTTCCGCCGCTGCATGACGACGCTGGCCGCGGCCACCTTCGTCGCGCGACCGTTTTTGTCGCGCGTGAACACCAACTTCTCGCCGTGGTACATGCCGCCGTCGCGCGGGAACTGAAACTCCTCCTGGTCTTGATCGAGCGGACGGTTGGAAAGGTTGTTGATCTCCGTGTGCTCGATGAGCGCGTGCAACCGCCCGTCCTTTTCGTAGATGATGAGCGGCAGGTGATCCCAGCCGTATTCGCCGATCAGCCCCTTCCACTTCGCGGGCGGCTCCGGCGGAGGTGCGGCGAGCGGCTTGGCCCGCTCGTATGTCCACTCGGTGAGCCTCCCGTCGATGACACCCCGCGAGACGAGAGCTCCCTCTTCAACGCGGTAACTCCATCTTTTGCCTCGCTGCTGTACGTCGTCGACTACGATGTCGTCGCCCACTTTTCGCAAGCGGTATAGATGTTCACTACTCCATCCGATGCTGTCGTGGATGGACAGTCGCCCGAAGCTCTCGAATAGTTCGATGGAATCGATCTTGTGCCAGTATGATCCGGCAAGCGTGCGGGCCTCGGCCGGGGTGAGCGGGGTCGTGTACTCGATCTTCGGGAGCGGCTTGCCGGCCTTCGCCGCGAGCATCAGCCGCAGTGCCTCGTCCGCGATGTACGACGTGGTGCCGTTCGCCACGTCGCGCGAACAGACGACGATCACGCCCAGCTTCTCGCCCGGCAGCGCGGAGAACGTCGTCGCGTAGCCGTAGATCGCCCCGCCGTGACTGACGCGTTGCTTCCCTTCGAACTCGCTCACATTGAAGCCGAGGCCGAAGCCGCGCTTCGCGTCCTTCTTCTCGAACTGCGGGCGGAACATCTCCGCGAGCGTTTCGGGTTTGAGGAACTGTTTGTCGCCGACCTTGCCGCCGGCGAAGAGGCACGACTGGAACTTCGCCAGGTCGAGGACGTTGGAATACATGCAGCCGGCCGGGGCGACGCCCAGCTCGAAAGTCGGGGCCGGGAACTCCTTGCCGTGGTACGTCCACATCACCGCGTCCGCGAGGTGCTTTTTCGCCGCGGGCGTGAGCACGAACGAACTCGCCTTCATGCCCAGCGCGTCGATCACCCGGCGCTGGACATACTTTTCGTACTTCTCCTTCTGGGACACCTCCACCGCGTAGCCGACCACGCCGATGGCGGCGTTGGAATACTTGGTGCGCGATTCCGGCGGGTAGATGAGGCCGATACCGTTCAGGCTCAGCACGCTCTTTTCGAGCGTCGGTTCGCTGGGGTCGAAGTAGTTGCCGACCGGCGGCTCGCGGATCAGGCCGGAGCGGTGCGCCATCAGCATCCGCAGCGTGATCAGCTTCTCGCCTTCCTTGTAGCTCGGCTTGAAGTCGGGGATGTACTTCGCGACCGGTGCGTCGATGTCGATCTTCCCTTCCTCCACAAGCTGCATCACCGCGACATCGGTGAACAGCTTCGACACCGAGCCGACGCGATACACGGTCTCCGCGGTCGCGGGCACCTTGCGGTCACGGTCCTGGTGGCCGAACCCCGCGGCCCACACCACCTTTTGATCGTCCACGAGCGCGATGGACAGCGCCGGCAACTTCTTGTCGTCCATCTCGTGCTTGATGAGCTTCTCAAGTTCGGCAACCGCGGCCTTGTAGCGCTCGTCGGGCGCGACAGAGGGCTGCGCGAGTGAGGGCGCGGCGCAGGCGAACAGGGCCAGAAGCGATAGGAGGCGCGAAGGGAACATTTGGTGTCTCCATGCGTGGCTGGTGATGTGGAGGTAAAGCGAAGACCCCTCACCCGGCCCGCAAAGCCGGGCCGACCTC
>SXHE01000123.1 GCA_005773755.1 Planctomycetia bacterium | reverse complement strand
CCGCGGCTCCGCAGAGCGACGCCGGCCTTGAGGCGGATGCGTTCGGTGTACTTGCCCGGTGCCACCACGACGGTGTCGCCGGGCTGCGCGGCGTCGACCGCCGCCTGGATAGTCTTGTGGTCTTCTGGGACCCGAATCTTCGCGGCGGCGAGGGGCGGTTGAGCCAGAACGACGGCGAAGAGGGAGAAGGCGGTACGGTGTAACATGAGAGCGCATCCCTCGGAATTGCGAACCGGTGGGACGGTTGGCGGGTTGCCCCGACTATACCGTGATCTCCCTCACCGCGCACCTGGAAACGGTCACGCGTCGGGATCGGGGTTCCACCAGCACGGCCACTTGTCCCTCCTCGCTTCCGTGACCCGCCGGCGGATGTCTGCCGTCACGTCAGTGCCGAGCGGCCGGAACGACCGGTCAGCGCTTGTCGGACTGGTAGACCTCGTCGAACTTCCGCGCGACCGCCGCGAACGCACCGATCAGCGTCGGGTCGAACTCGCCGTGCGAGTCGGTCGTTAGCAGTCGCACGACCTGCGCGTGCGCCAGCGCCGGGCGGTGAGGGCGCTTGGTGCGCAGCGCCTCGTATACGGACGCGATCGCGACCACGCGCGCGGCCAGCGGGATCCGGTCGCCGGCCAAGCCGTCCGGATAGCCGCTGCCGTCCCAGCGCTCGTGGTGGCTGCGGGCCAGTTCGCACGCCAGCCCCAGTTCGGGCACCGCCATCGGCCACCGGTTCGCGGTGTCGGTCAGCACGTGCGCGCCGATGATCGCGTGCTGCTGCGCGACGGCCTGTTCCTCCGGGTCGAGCGCCGCCGGTTTCTGCAGAATCGAACTCGGAAGGATCAACATTCCGGCGTCGTGGAGCGGCGCGGCGCGGGCCAGCAGGTCCACATAGTCGGGGTTCCGCAGCCGGGCGTACTCGCCCTCGTCGGGCGCGGCGGCGGCCAGCGCGCGGACGTACCGGCCGCACCGGTCGTGGTACCCGCGGAGGATCACGCCGATCTCTTCGAGCAACCGGGTGATGCCGAACGCGAGCGGCTCCCCCGGCGCGACCTTGCTCGCGACGCCGGCGCGTGACGGAGACGGCGCGGGCGGCTGTGCGGACGGCACGGGCGTCAGAGCGGCCCGGCGGCCCAGCAGCCCGCGGGCCCGCGCCTGAAACGCGGGCGGCAGGAACGGCTTCTCCAGGTAGTCGTCGGCCCCGGTCATCAGGTACCCGCCGAGCGACTCGGACGGCAGATCGCCGGACACCATGAGCGTGCGCGTGCGCTCGCGGATCTTGTCGTCGGCCCGAACCCGCGCGAGCAACTCCGGCCCGCTCATCTCCGGCAGGTTCACGTCCAGAACGAGCAGGTCGAACGTCTGCTTTTCCAGCAGCGCCCAGGCGGTCTTGCCGTCGCCCGCTTCCACACAAGTGCAGTCCCGGAGCAGCCCGACCATGAGCCGGCGCAGGCGCGGGTCGTCCTCGACCACCAGCACCCGCGGCGCGACCGGGCGTTCGGTCGAGTCGCGCACCGAGGCCCACCGCGCGTACCCGGCCAGGGTCGCGGCCACGGCCCGCGCGCTCTGGTACCGGCGGTCCGGTTCGCGGTCCGTCAGTTGGGCCACCATCGCTCCCAACTCTTCGGGCAGTTCGGGGCGCACGCGGCGCACGTCCAGGGCCGACGCGGTTACGCGCGCGGTCAGGTCGCGGAGCACGTTGCCCGTTTCCGGGAACGGCTCGCGCCCGGTCAGCGCCCAGTACATCGTCGCCCCCAGGCTGAACAGGTCGGCCCGCGCGTCCACGTCGTGCGACGAGTGCGCCTGTTCCGGGGCCATGTACCCGATCGTGCCCAGCAGCAGCCCCGGCTCCGTCATGCGGTGCTGCGGCCGGAGCGCCAGCCCGAAGTCGAGCAACTTCGCCTGCCAGTCCGGGGTGAGGAAGATGTTGCTCGGTTTGATGTCGCGGTGGACCAGGCCGAACCGGTGGGCCTCGGCCAGGGCCTCGGCGATCTGGCGGAACAGCTCGCACACGCGGTTGGGCGGCATCGGGCCGGACGCGGACACCGTCGAGTGCAGGTCCGCGCCGGTGATCAGTTCCATGACGTAGTAGTCGCGCGGGGTCACGCCCGGCGGCGCGTGCCGCCCGGCATCGAGGCACGTCACGATGTTCGGGTGTTGGAGCTTGGCAACGGCCCGCGCCTCGCCGTAGAACCGGTGCAGCATCCGCGGGTTGGTCTCCGCGGTCCGCGACATGACCTTCACCGCGACCTGCCGGCGCAGGTGCAGGTGCTCGGCCCGGTACACGACGCCCATGCCGCCGCGCCCGATCACGTCGAGCAACCGGTAGTGGCCCAGTACCAGTTCGCCCGCGCCCCCCTCGCGCACCTTGTCGGCCTGGAACCGCGTGAGCAAGTGGTGCTGTACCAGTCGGTCGAGCAGGTCGGTGTGCCGTTCGGGGCGGACGACCGCTTCCCTCAGCTCCGGTGGCAACTCGTCCCACTCTTCGGGCAGCACCACCCATTGTTCGATCAGCCGCGTCAGACTGCCCGTGTCGCCGACCTCTTCGGCCAAATCGAAGTCGGTCGGATCGCTCGTGGGGCTGGGGTGAACGATGACGGACGACATTGCGGACTCCGGGCGTGACACGGAACCCCGCAACTGTAGTGCGCGGATCCGGTTCGCGCGCCTTCGGAACCCCGAAATTGGTGCAACACGAGCGCGAGGCAAAAAGAAATCCGCGGCTCACGATATTGCACACTATCGGCCGGCGCGTGCCGCTCGTCACACCGCCCAACGTCCCGACCAGAAACGCTCTCCGGCCGCGGGCGTGTGAACTACAGTCCCGGTGTCGGGCGCGCGGAACGGGTCCGCCCCGGCCCCCTGCGGCGAGTGGTTTATGGCGGACTGGTTCATTTGGTCGGCGTGCCTCGCGCTCTCCGCACTGCTCTGGGTGCGGGGCCGCACGCACCCACCCGACGTGCGCCGCGCCTTTCGTGTCGCGTCCGGCATCGTCCTGTGCGTCGGCGCTGCGGACGCGGTCGGCGCACCGGCCGAATCCGCGGGGCGGGCGATACTCGCGGTGGCACTGTGGACCGCGACCGGCGTTCTCGCGTATCCGCTCTTCGTGCGCGAGAAGGAGCCGGTCGAGCTCGAAGAACCGGCCGCGCCGGTCCCGGTCGAAGTTCCCGTCGAAGTTCTTGTCCCGCCTTCCGAACCGGTACTCCCATACCAGTTGCTGTTCGAGATTCACCCCGCGCCGGTGTGGGTGTTCGACGAGGCGACGTTCCGGTTCCTCGCCGTCAACGACGCGATGCTGGCCCGCTACGGCTACGGGCGCGACGAGATGTTGGCCCTGACCGTGCGGGACACGATCCCCACGGAGACCGCCGACAAACTGGCCGCGGCCCTGGCCGCCAACGAGTTGTACCCGGACGACGTGCTCGTTTGGGAGCACCGGACGAAGGCCGGGGTCATGCTCCAACTGGAGGTCGTGACGGCCCGGTTCGAGCACGCGGGTCGCCCGGCCCGGCTCGTGGTCGCCACCGACCTGACCGACCGCCGCCGGCTGGAGGTGGCCCTGCGCGACAGCGAGCGCCGGCTCCGCGACGTGCTCACGAACATCCCGTGCGGCGCGTTCTGGAAGGACCGCGCGGCGCTGTACCTGGGCTGCAACGACCGCGTGGCCCGCGACCACGGGCTGACCGTCGCGAGCGAGGTGATCGGGCGCACCGATGACGATTTCTATACCGGCGAGGAGGCCGAACTCGCTCGCGCCGGCGACCGCCAGGTGATCGACACCGGCGAGCCGCTGCTCAACGCCGAGGAGGTGCGCACCCTCGCCGACGGCAAGCCGGCGAACCTGCTCATCAGCCGCGTGCCGCTGACCGACGCGGCCGGCCAAGTGATCGGCGTCCTCGGCGTGTACCAGGACGTGACCGAGCGCAAGCGACTCGAGGCCCAGTTCCGCCAGGCCCAGAAGATGGAAGCGATCGGCCGGCTGGTGATCCTTACCATGTACGCTTGGTCCGTCATGGTCTCCCAGAGCCTCCAGATGCGCCGTGCCCGCCGGCTGAACGAT
>SXHE01000122.1 GCA_005773755.1 Planctomycetia bacterium | reverse complement strand
CGACGACGGCCTTCGCCTTCTTCTTCGGCTTCTCTTCTTCCTCGTCGTCATCGACTTCCACGACGGCCTTCGCCGGTTTCTTCTTCGGCTTCTCGTCGTCCTCGTCGTCCTCCTCGACCACGGCCCTCACGCTCGGCTTGGCGATGGGCTTCGCGGGGGCCGGCGCGGGCGCGGGCTTCTTGGGCGGCGGGGCCGGTTCGTCTTCGACCACCTCGAAGTCGGCATCGGCGCTGGGCACGGCGATCACGCCGGCGCACTTGGGGCACTTGAGCTTCTTGCCGGCGGCGGCGTCCGGCGCGTTGAGCTTGGCCGAACAACCGGGGCACACAACGGGAATGGGCATGAGGGAGCCTTATGAGTGCGGTGCGAGTGCAGAGGATAATACCCGGTCGCGCGTCACGCCGAAACGGGTTATTCAGATTCGGAGTGCAACACCAGTTCGGCGATCTCTTGCACCCGCTCCCAAGTGATGCCGGTGCGCTGCTCGACCGCGAGCGGGTGGTCGGTGGGTTCGAGCTCGACGAACGGCCGCCGGCCGACAGCGCGCGTGTGAACGTGCGTCTTCAGCGAGAGTGTGTTGGGGTAGCCCGGCAGGAGGGTCGAGAGCCACCCGAAGTACGGCGGTTCGCTCGCGCGCCCGCGCTTCTTCCACAGTTGGTGTGCGCGGGTGAAGTTCTTCTGACTCAGCGACACCCACACGTCCCAGGAGAACAGTTCCTTCGCGCCGATAATGGGGATGTCGATGTTGCCGACGACGAAGAAGTGCTCGTCGTCGATGACGCACTGGTCGGACGAGAGCAACGTCCGCTCCGCGCGTTCGGCTTCGGGAATCGTGAAGTACACGTACGGCGCGGGCGCGCCGTAGTGCAGCGGCAGGTCGTCGTGGAACTTGCCGCACGAGCGGCAGTGATACCCTTTCGGCGACGTGTCCGGTCCTCCATCACGTGCCCATCACGTTGTAGCCGCAATCCACGTAGAGGATCTGCCCGGTGACGGCGCGGGCCAGGGGGCTGCACAGGTACAGGGTCGCGTCGGCCACTTCCTCCGGCTCGATGGGGCGGCGCAGCGGCGAGTGCTCCGCGGCGTGATTGATGAGCTTGTCGAAGTCCTTGTTGATGGCCCGCGCGGCGCGGCTCGCGTAGGGGCCGGCCGAGATCAGGTTTACGCGGATGTTCCGGTCGCCCACGAACCACGCCAGTTGCTTCGCGTCGATCTGGAGCGCCGCCTTGCAGGTGCCCATGCCGCCGCCGTAGTGCGGCACCACGCGCTCGCCCGCGACGTAGGTGAGGCCGACCACGCTCGCCCCGCCGGGCCGGTTCGCCATGTGCGGGGCGGCGGCGCGCGTCAGGCTCACCAGCGAGTACGCCGAGATGCCCATCGCCTCCATGTACCCCTTGCGGCTCGTGTCGATCAGCGGCTTCGTCACCTCGCGGCCGAACGCGACCGAGTGGATGAGGATGTCGATCCCGCCGAACTCCTTCGCCACGGCCTCCACCATCCCGCTGACGCTGTAGTCCTCGGTGTACTTGGCGTAGTGCCGGCGCTGGGCGTCCGGCAGTTCGTCGAGCTTCACGTCGGCCATCGTGTCGTAGCTCACGTCGCACCGGAGCAGTTTGACCGGGGCGAACTCCGAGCCGTCCGGGAGCTTGCGGGCCGCCACGTCGTCCGGGTCCGAGGTGGTGCGGAGCAGATTCTGAACGATGTCCAGCACCCGCGGGTGGCACGCCAGCACGACCTTCGCCCCGGCCGCTTGCAGCGCCTTGCCGATGTACCACGCGAAACTCTTGTTGTCGCCGACACCGGTGACGAGCGCGATCTTGCCGGAGAAGTCGATGGGAATCATGTCGAGAACCTCGGGAAACGGCACGGCACGCGGATCAGTCGTCCGCGTGCCGTTTTTTATCAAATGGGCCGGGCTTCTCCAACGGCGGCGCGCCGGTCACAGCGCGTCGTACAGTTCATTCCACCCGACGTGCCGGCCGAGGGCCACGAGCGCGGCGATCAGCGCGAGCATCAGCAGACACTTGAACGCGAACAACCGGCGCTGGAACCGCGGCTCCAGCGCGGGCCGGTCGATCAGGCTCCGCAGGTACGCGACCCGGCGCGGCATCGGCGCGTGCAGCCAGTGTCGCACCCAGGCCCACGCGCCGCGGACCAGTTCGCCGAGCGTCGGGCGCTCCTTGCGTCCCATGCTCACGCCGTTCAGGTCGCCCACGCGCTCCAGCGCGCTCACGAAGGTGCGAATCCCCGACGGGCACAGGCACGTCCCGCCCGGCGGGTACACCGTCGCCTCGTCGTGCCCCGCGCAGTTCGGGTCGGCACACGACACCGCCCGGCACCCGTACACGTCGGCCTGGCGCTCGCACCGCCGCGACAGCGCCCCGAACACCACGAACAGGTAGCTTGCAACCATCACCACGGGCACCAGCAGCAGCCACGTTTCGTAGGGCTTGTACGCGTCCGGCACGGTCCAGTGCGCCGCCTTCAACTGTTGTTCCAGAAAGATCAGGATCGCGGCCAGCAGCGACAGACTGAGCGTGAGGAACCCGGCGTACAGCCAGATGTGGCCGTGCTTGGCGTGTCCGACCTCGTGGCCGAACACCGCGTCCAGTTCGTCCGGCGGCAGGTCTTCCAGAATGCGGTCGGTGAACACGACGTACCGCACCCGCGGGAGCAGGCCCGCGATCAGCGCGTTCACCGCGGCCCCGTGCGTGGGCCACAGGAGGAAGTCGGTGCAGCGGAAGTTGAGCCGCTTCGCGACCACTTCGAGCCGGTCGCGGACCGGGCCTGCGGGCATCGACACCAGCCCCAACAGCGGCTTCATCAGCAGCGGCATCAGGAGCAGCAGCACGGGCACGACCGCGAGCGACGCCAGCCGGTACACGTCGGAGCGGGTCGTTTCCGGCAGGAACCGGTTGAGCGTCTGCTGCGTGACGATCAACATCACGGGCAGCATCACCATCAGCGCGAACTGCCGCAGGTTGTGGAGCAGGTACGCGGCGCGCGGCGCGAACGGGCGGCTGTCGTGCCAGAGGGCGCGGTGCAAGGCGCGCTCGGCGTCGTAGTAGATGAACCAACAGCTAAAGAGGATGACGAAGTACGGCAGCGGAACGGCCAGTTCCGCGAACGGGGCCGGCATCACCTTGCCGGTCCAATCGACGAGGAACTCGCGCTGCGCGAACCACCCCCAACCGAAGCCGAGAACGCACGCGGCCGACGTGCCGATGTTCAGGAAGAACAGGACGCGCCGCCACTTCCCGTAGGCGCGGCCGACCTCGACCCGCCGGTCGGGTTCGCGCCGCAGGGTCCGCACCACCCAGGTGCGCAGCGCGAACGCGATCAGCAGCACGAGCGCGACCGCGCCGCCGCTGAGGGCGATGGCGGACTCGCGCGCCGGGTCGAGCGGCGGCTCCGGCCAGTCGATGGGCAGGCACGCCGCGATCAGCGCGAACACCAGAAGGATCGGCATACGTGTAGTGTACGGCGGGTTGGGAAGGCAGAAGGCAGAAGGCGGAAGG
>SXHE01000121.1 GCA_005773755.1 Planctomycetia bacterium | reverse complement strand
GAGGCACACGAGCGCGAGCAGTGTGAACGCGACGCCGAGTAACTTCCGTCTCATGGCGAACCTCTGTGAAGTGATACCGACAACAGGTAGTCGCACGAGATCCCAAAATGTGACGCGCAAATCTTGGAAAGTTTGACCGACTAACCGCTACAATCACCCCCCCCCCGCCACACCCCATGCGGCGCGAAACTTGTGCTTCGCGCGCTGAAGTCGCGCGGACACCGCCTTTGGTGGCACGTTCAGCAGTTCGCTGATTTCGCTCACCGAGTGCTCTTCGAGGAAACGCAGTTCGAGCAATCGGGCCGCGTCGCTGTCACCGGTCACGGCCATGTGGTCCAGCACCCGGCGCACAAGCGCCGCACGTTCGGCGCGTTCCGCGTCGTTCACAGGTGCGGTCGCACAATCCGGTGTGAGCAGCGCGTGAGCGCGTCGGCGCTCGCGCCTCCTGATGTCCGCGGCGCGCCGTCGCGCCACCACGAGCAGCCACGCGAAGAGCCGTTCGTCGTCGCTCGCGATGTCGTCGGGCGGTGGGTGTTGTGCCGCGTGCAGGCACGTGTCCTGAACGGCCTGTTCCGCGAACCGCGCGTCCGGCCCGCCGCGCAGCGCGCACACCAGCCGTGCGCCGTGTCGAGCGAACCAACGCTCGTGCGTCGGAAGCGTGGTGTCCTGAACCATCTCCACTGCTCCGCGAACCGCGATCACGCGATTGTGATGTGCCGCGGTGTCAGACGCAAGGAGAATAACCAGAACGACGATACCGAACCGGTGCTCGCGCAGCTCAACGAGAGAAGGCGTGCTACTGCGTTCCCTGCGTTCGGCGCAACACGATGACCGCGTAGCGGCACCAGTTGCCCAGGCCCGGCGCGCGGCGCATGAGGCGGGCGTCGAGGGCGTCGAGGAGGCTCAGAGCGCGGCGGTTCTTCCACACGCGACGCACCATGCCGAAGAGCTGATAGCCGCGAACCTCCACCGTCGGGAACAGCGCGCGGAGCGGGCGCAGGTCGCGGCGCGTCAGCGGCCGTTCGTCCGGCGTGCGGTCCTTGTTGGGGTACGGCAGGGTGCGGCGGGCGAAGCCGAGCAGCGGGTTCCCGCCCCACGGCTCGCAGAACACAGCGACCCCGCCCGGCTTCAGCACGCGGTGTAGCTCGCGCCCGGCGCGCCCCAGATCGAGGTGGTGGAGGATCGCGTTGCCCCAGACGGCGTCAAAGCTCGCGTCCGCGAACGGCAGCTCCTCGCCGTCGGCGGTCACACACAGGACGCTCACGCCGTTCGCGGCGGCGCGCGCGCGGCACTCGTTCACATAGCCCGGCGACAGGTCGAACGCGGTGACGGCCGCACCCGCGCGGGCCAGCGCGACCGCGGCCATGCCGTGCCCGCAACCGTAGTCGAGCGCGGATTTGCCGCGCAGGTCGCCCAGCGCAGCGAACGCCGGGCGCACCCAGGTTTCGTGATCGAGGAACGTGTCGGTGTCGAACCGCAGGCGTGCCGCGCCGGTGCGGAAGCTGTCGGCCCGCTCCGCGGCCTGTTGATCGTGGAATAGCCGTTCGGTCAGCTTGCTCATCCTGAGACTCCGGCGCGCGGGTTCCGATTTTTCCGGTTCTCCCTTGTATAACGATTACGCGGTCTGGCAAACTAGTCGATCCGGACCGTTCGCACCAGGAGATGCCGCAATGAAAAGGATTGCGTTCGCGGTGTTCGCGCTCGTCGCGTGTTGTGCTTCGCCCGCGTGGGCGGAAACGCTCCCGCTCATCACGGGCCTGCCCGCGACCTACACCCCCGGCGTGCCGTTCACGTTCAACCTGAGCGTGCCGCCGCTGCCGGACTTCAACAGCTACACGCTCGAACTCGTGTTCACGACCGAGCCGATCAACCCGCCGCTGTTCGCGGAAGGGTCGGCGGCCGTCGCGAACTACGTCTACCCCGACGCGGTCGGGTTTACGTCGACGCTGAACACGTTCGTGGACACGAACCAGGTGGTTCTGACGATCTCGGACACGACCGCGCCGGCAGTCACGGTGACGCCGGGCACGAACGACCAGCTCGCCACGATCACGGTGACACCCGATGCGACCCTCACCGGCCCGATCCAGCTCTCGATCGGGGTCGATTCGCTGTTCAGCTACAGCACGGAGCAGCGCGAGTACCCGTTCCTTGAGGACATCCCGACGATCAACCAAGCGGACCCGGCCAACCCGGTGCCCGCGCCAGCCGGCGCGGTCCTGTTCGCCATCGGCGGACTGGCGCTGTGGGCGCGGGCGCGAAAGTAGCTCGCGCGCAACAAAGGGACACGCGCCCCGTAAGACCAACCACCTCCAAGCCCATCGACATCGTGTCGGTGGGCTTAAGCGTTTGGGAAGTGGCAGCGCGGGCGCGCCGGTGTATCATCGGGGTGTGGGTTCGCGACGACGCGCATGAGGCCAGCATGACCAGCCTGATCTGCCCCAAGTGCCGCCAGGGTGTGACCGACGACGCGCTGGATGTCGGGGCGTGCCCGGCTTGCGGGTTCCCCCTCGACG
>SXHE01000120.1 GCA_005773755.1 Planctomycetia bacterium | reverse complement strand
CCTTCGAGCAACCCCAGCGCCAGTGCGAACAGGCCGACGGCGATGGCCGCGTCGCTGGCGTACTGCTTGCATTCGCTGGCGTAGCTGACGAGGTGCGGCGACAGCGCGAACAGCGCCAGCGCGAGAACCGCCGCGCCCGCGGGCAGCAGCCGCCGCGCGACCCACGCGAATCCGACCAGCCCGGCACACGACGCCAGGAACGGCACCAGCCGCAGCGCCCACTCGCTCGCGCCGAACAGTGAAATCGCCCCCTTCACCGCGAGCAGGAACCCGACCGGTGCGCCCTGGTTCCAGTCGAGCGGGGCGAGCAGATCGCGCGGCGTGCGGCTCACGAGGTTCAGCGCGAGCATGGCCTCATCGATCCACAGGCTGCGCCCGGCGAGCAGCGCGACGGCGCGCGGGGCGAGGCCGACACACACCAGTGCGACAAACACCGCGACCGGCACGCGCGGTACGGCGCGTGCCGCGGCCGGCGGCGCGACGACCGTGACGTTCCGCACGGTCGGATCGAGCCGGTTGACGCCGGGCACCGCGCGCGGCGCTTCGGGGTGGGTGGTGGTGTCGTTCACGGGTGTGGCCTCAAAAGTGGGCCGCACACGGTAGCACCGGCCGCGCGCCGGGATCAACCCCAACGCCGCCCGCGCGAGCCGGCGGAATCTCGACGCGCGCGCGGTTGCCCACGCCGCCGCAAGCGGGTACCATCACGGCAAGCCCATCCCTCGCGCGTAGCTGCCGTGAACATCCGCACCTTCCAACCCGGCGACGAGGTCGCTCAGGCCGGGCTGTTCAACGTCGCCGCGTTCGCGCTGCCGGGGTTCAAGGCCGCGGCCGCCGACGACGTGAAGAAGCGCCCCCGCGGGCGCGGGTGCGACCCGGGCGCGCGGTTCTACGCGGAGGTCGGCGGCCAGCTCGTCGGCTACTGCGCCCTCGAACCGGAACAGGCGCGGATCAGCTTCCCGTGGTGCAAGAAGGGCCACGAGACCGCCGCCGGCCCGCTGTTCGACGCGGCGCTCACAGCCGCCCGCGCCCGCGGGCTGACGACGGTGTTCGCCGCGTACCGGCGCGACTGGCACCCGGTGCTCCAGTTCCTCGCGGACCGCGGGTTCGCCGTCGCGCGCGAGGTCATCAACTACTGGGCCGACCCGGTCGATCTGCCGACCCTGGTGAACCGCAGCAAGTTGCCCATCGACCGGTTGCGGCGCGAGGACGTGCCGATAATCGCCGCGATGGGCCGCGGCATCATCCGCGTGCCCGACGACAAACTCGAAAGCTACTTCTTCGCGAACCCGTACTTCCCGGTGGAAGCGTTCCTGGTGCTGCGCGCGTCGGACCAGACGCCGAAGGCGATCGCCATCGGGCTGGAGAGCAGCACCTACGCGGACGTGAAGCGGATCGACCCGCTGGCCCCGTGCTTCCGATTGGGCGCGTTCGGGAGCGAAGGGCTGAACGTGAAGCGCGTGAACGGGCTGTTCAGCTACATCGTCGCCAGCCCACAGGAATCGCTGACCGCGGGCCTCGCGCTGTTGAGCGAAGCGTCACAGGAAATGACCGACGGGACGGTGACCGCGCTGGCCGCGCAGTGCCCGTCCGACGCCCCGCATCTCGTCGGGTTCTACACCCGGTACTTCAAGGAACACGGCCGCTTCCCGGTGTTGGAGAAGGCGCTGTAGGCGTTACCTTCCAGCCCCGGAGGGGCGACCGATGGTAGCCCAGGGTTTGCTCGCTTCGCTCGCTGCACCCTGGGTCGCGACGACCAAATGAATAGAAGCCCCGGAGGGGCGACAGGAACCTTCGCGGTTCGCTCTGTCGCCCCTCCGGGGCTTGGTGTTTTTGGGGCCGCAGTTCCCAGGGTTGCGCTCGAAGACTCGCTCCACCCTGGGCCACCATCGGTCGCCCCTCCGGGGCTGACAACTAGAACAACCAACTTGAAACGACGGGCTTCGGTATCACGTCGCCACGCGCCTCACGCGATCTCTTTCAGCTCGAAGCCCTTGCGGTACTCGCGGAACAGCAGCGCGTTGGCCTTCTCGTTGTTCTTGAACTTCTCGGTCTTCGCGTCGATGGTCAGAGGCACGCCAAACTTCGCCATCGTCTTGTCGGTGTCCACCTTGTTCGCCTTCAGGTGGGCCAGCATCGCGGCGGCGAACTCGTTCGTGGTCGCGTCGGTGCTCACCTTCTCGGCCTTCGCCAGCGGCATGTCGGTGCCCAGCCGGTAGCTGATGTTCGCGAGGTGGCACAGCGACGCCGACAGGTGCCCCTCGGCGATGTCGCAGTTCAGGTCCGTGTGCTTGCGGCTCCGCACGGCCTTCACGAAGTTGTCGAAGTGGTGCTGGTCGCTGCCCAGCCACGCCTTCTTCGCGGCGTCCCAGCCGAACCGCTGGAGCTCCTTGCCGGCCTTGTCGTAGGCGATGCCGCCGCCGTAGGTCGGGCACACCACGTAGCCCTCGGTGCCGACGAAGATGTTGCCGACCTTCGCGCCCTTGTAGTCGCCGGTCGCCAGCCCGCGGACCTCGAAGATCATCTTCGACGGGCCGTAGTCGAACAGGCTCAACTGGGTGTTCGCGGTCTCGCCGTCGTCCACGTAGCCGAAGCGCCCGCCGATGCTGAACGCCATGCCCGGCATCGCGGTGATGCCCAGCCCCCAGCGGGCCTTGTCCATCTCGTGGACGCCCTGGTTGCCGAGGTCGCCGTTGCCGGTGTCCCACATCCAGTGCCAGTTGTAATGCACGGTGCCGTACTTGTCGTTCGGGTTGTTCCGCTTGGGCTTCACCAGCGGGGCCGGGCCGCACCACAGGTCGTAGTCCATCGTCTTGGGCGGCTCCTGCTCGCCCTTCTTGGTCCCGGTGTCGCCGATGCTGTTGCGCGGCTTGTAGCACAGCCCGATGGCGAGATCGACCTTACCGAGTTTGCCGCCGCGCACGTAGGCGATGGCCTCCTGCATTCCGGGGTTGCTGCGGCTCTGCGTGCCCACCTGACAGATGCGCTTGTACTTGCGGGCCGCGGCCGTCATGATCGCGCCCTCGTGGACGTTGTGCGTCGCCGGCTTCTCGCAGTACACGTCCTTGCCGTTCTCCATCGCCCACACCGCCATGAGCGCGTGCCAGTGGTTCGGTGTGGCAATGAAAACGGCGTCGACCGACGGGTCGTCGCAGATCACGTGGAGATCCTGGACCTTCTTCGGCATGGGGCGCTTCAGATCGCCGGTGAGGAGCGCGGCAACCTCGTCGGCGCGGTCGAGATCGG
>SXHE01000119.1 GCA_005773755.1 Planctomycetia bacterium | reverse complement strand
TCTCGCGCTTTTTGGGCGGCTCGTCAGCGACGGCGCTCCCGCCCGCGAACCCCACGATTCCCAGCACGATCAGCACGCGAATCATCTGATTCCTCCCTCACGAACGGCGGACCTTCCGCAGCCCATGTTACCCACAAAAAAGAAAAAATCCGCGCGGCCGGTTGACAAACTAATTTAGCTCACGCATTATCACTACTGTACGGAAAAACAGCATGCCGCGGCCGGCGAGGAGTCCCTTCCCCCGCCGGGCGGGGGCGTCACACGTTGCGACGGGTCGCGCGTACGGCCGCGCGGCCGAAGGTGCCCGACGCCCCCGCCCGGTCCCGTTCCTTGTGAACGGTGGAGACCTCATGGCCCTGTGGTACAGCTACACCTCGTACTCGATTTATTTCGACGGAGCCGACATGACCGAAGACGAAACCGAGTTCCTGCTGGCCGTCTCCTCGTACCAGAAGCGGTTCCAGCGCCGGTACCCGACGTGGCGCGAGGTGCTGCACATCTTGCGGTGCCTCGGCTACCGCAAGGCCGACGCGCCGGTCGCGGTCGATCAGCCCCGGCCGCCGCGGGTCGGCGACGCGCTGGGCGAGCCGCCGGCGGACTGACCGCGACCCTTGTGCTCTCGAATCACCAACCCCCGGCCGGCTCACCCCCGGCCGTTCGCCATTCCCGGAGGGCTTCCCGTGCCGCTGTTCACTCGCCTGTTCAAGGCGCTGCGCCTGCCCGCGCCGAAGGTGCCGCCGCCGAAGATCGCCTCTGTGTTCGCCCCGCCCTACCCCGCGGCCGGGTGGTGGCACAACGACCCCGCCGAGCAGCTCCGCAACTACCGCTCGTGGGTGTACGCGGCCGTGAACGCCATCGCGCAAGAGGCCGCGCGGCACAAGCCGTTCCTGTTCATCAACACCGGGCAGGCCGAACACGAGCAGTCCGCGCTGCCGCACACGCACCCGCTGTGCCGGCTCCTCGACCGCCCGAACCCGTGGCTCACGCCCTGGGAGTTGTGGTATCTCACCATCGTGTACCTCGAACTCACGGGCAACTGCTTCTGGTACATCGCGCCGCAGAGCGTCGGCGATACGCGCCTCGCCACACCGGGCGAAATCTGGCTCATCCCGACGCCGTGGGTCAAGATCGTGCCGGACCGCACGCGCTATGTGAAGGAGTACCAGGTGGCCGCGCCCGGCGTGCCGGCCGAGTCGTTCGGCCCGGACGAAGTGATTCACCTGAAGTACCCGAATCCGCTCGACCCGCACTACGGCCTGTCGCCGCTTCAGGCGAACGCGCTGACCGTGGACGCGAACACCGAACTCTTGAAGTCGCGCTACCAGACCTTCCTCGCCGGGCAGCGGCCGGGCGTGGTGCTGCAGACCGAGCAAACGCTGAACGATGTCACCGTGTCGCGGTTGGAAGAGAAGATCAGCGCGAAGTTCGGCGGGCGCGCCAACTGGCACCGGCCGCTCGTGCTCGAACAGGGACTGAAGGCGAGTCCGTGGACACTCACACCCGCGGAGATGGACTTTCTCAACTCGTCGAAGATGACCCGCGACGAGATCCTCGCGGTGTTCCGCGTGCCGCCGCCGATCACCGGCGTGGTCGAGAACATGGGCCTGGGCGCGGACATCTGGTTCGGCGCGCGGGTGATGTTCTGCGAAGGCACGATTCAGCCGAAGCTCGACCTGATCGGTCAGGCGCTGACGCGCGATCTTGCCGGCCGCTACGGGCCGGATGTGGGCGTGTACTTCCCCGACTGCTCGCCGCGCAACCTCGACCAGCGCCGCAAGGACGACGAACTCGACGCGCGCCTCGGCCTGCGCACGTTCAACGAGATCCGCAAGGGCCGTGGGCTGGAACCGTTCCCCGACCCGCGCTTCGACAAACCGATCCTGCCCAAAGAGCTTGACGGCGAACGGCCGGTGTAAGCCGGCCGGTGAGATGTTACAGCGTTGCTCGAAGCATCTCCGCTGCCAGTCGCTCCGCATTCTCCAATGTGTCGGTGAATACGACGTTCGCGTTTAGCGTGAACCAGCCCTCGCCGTACTTGAAGCCGTCCACCCACTCTTCGTGCCACTCGAAAGCTGTGAGGCGGAACACGCGCTCGGACCGCTGCTCAATCTCAACGCGGTAGCACCCGCACTCGGAAGTCAGTGTCTGCACGATGTTCGTCATGGCGCGCCTCGGAAGGACACCTCCGATGGTATCGCCGGAACGGTCTCTCTGCATCGCCCAGCCCTTTATCCCTTTCTGAAATGGAGCCTCTATGTCCCCCACCATTCGGGCCGATCCCGGCGCGCGCACGCTCAACGTCGATGCCGCGCGGATGCGCGTGCGCAGCGTCATCAGCACCATCGACCCCGACCGGGCCGGTGATGTCGTCGAGCCGCTCGGCATCAACAACCGCGACGAGTTCATGCTGAACCCGGTGGTGCTCTGGGCGCACGACCGGGTGCGCGTGCCGCCGGTCGGCGTGTGCGAGTGGCTGGACGTGCAGCCGCGGCGGATCGTCGCCGAGACGCGGTTCGCGCAGGGCGTGCCGTTCGCGGAAGACCTGTTCAAGCTGTACGAGCAGAACGTGCTGCGCGGCTGGTCCATCGGGTTCGTGCCGCGCCGCGCGAAGCGCGTCCCGCGCGCGGACGGCCCGGCGTCTCTGCACGTCGCCGAGTGGGACCTGCTCGAGTACTCCGCGGTGCCGATCCCGGAGAACCCCGGCGCGCTCACGGTCGCGCTTCAGAAGGGTCTGGTCCGCGCCGGCGCGCTCCGCGACTGGCTGGCGCGCGTGCCCGACGACCGCGGCCGCCGGCTCTGGCGCGCGTTCGACGTGATGAGTGAGTTGGTTTGATTTGCGTCCTGAAGGGACGCGCTCCCTCAGCCCCGGCCAACGGCCGGGGTGCCTGACGACGAGAACCCGCGTCCTGAAGGGACGCGCTCCGAAGCGCGTCCCTTCAGGACGCGAACGACAACCCGCTTTTACCCCGGCCGATGGCCGGGGCTGATGAAGCACGCCCCTTCAGGGCGAAGACAAAGCCCAAGAGTTCCCCCGTTCCCCAATCGAAAGGTTCCCCATGTCCACGTCCACACTCCCCGCGGACAAGTTCCAGTCGCGGGACGAACTGGTTTCGTTCATCGAGCAGCAGGCTACCAGCGCCATCGAGAAAGCCACGCGGGTCGAGCGCCGCGTGCCGTGGGTCACAAGCGGCCCGGTGTGCGCCGACTCCGCCGGCTACAGCGTGCTGAAGGCCGCGGCGTTCGCGCTGGGCTTCGTCGGCCCGGATCAGGCGAAGGAAGAGATCCACGCGCACCAGCAGCTCCGCGACCTGTACGCCGGCTACGGGTTCTCGCCGCACCACGGGCAGCAGTCGTTCCTGGTGCCGCTCGCGTCGGCGCACCTGCCGGTGTTCGAGCCGCAGGGCCAGCGGTTGCGCGACGAGCTGCACCAGAAGATGACGGCGCACTCCGCGAAGTACGACCCCGACGAGGCGGACTGGATCGGGCGGCGGCTGAACCCGCGCCGCAAGGCGCTCGGCACCGTGACCGACACCGCGGGCGGCACGTTCGTTCCGCTGCCGATGCTCGGCGAACTCATCGACCTGCAGCGCAGCCTGGAAGTGTTCGCGACCGCCGGGGCGCGCGAGGTGGCGCTCCCGCCCAACGGCCGCGTGCAGTTCCCCAAGCTGACCGCGGCCAGCACCGCGTACTGGGTGGGCGAAGCGAGTTCGATCACCGAGAGCCAGCCGACCACGGGCAACCTCGACCTGCAGGCCAAGAAGCTCGGCGTGTTCGTGAAGATCAACAACGAGCTGCTGCGGTTCGCGTCGCCCAGCGCGGAAGGCCTGGTGCGGCTCGACATGGCCCGCGCCGCGGCGCTCAAGGCCGACCTCGCGATGCTCGAAGGCACCGGCGGCACGCAGATCAAGGGGCTTATCACCTACAGCGACATCACGCCGCACACGGCGAGCACCACCGGCACCGACGGCAACACGTTCACGCCCGCGGACGTGGCCCTGATGGAGAGCAAGCTGCCGGACGCGGTGGACGCGCCGACCGCGTGGGTGATGCGGAAGGCGATGTTCGCGGCGCTGATGAACCGACGGTCGGACTCGGTGAGCGCGGCCGACGGGAAGGGACCGTTCCTGTTCCGCGACATGCGGTACGCGAGCGGCGGCCCGCCGGCGGAGCTGTACGGCACCCGCGTGGTGCGGTCGGCGCAGGTGAGCGCGACCCGCACGAAGGGCGCGTCGAGCGCGCTGACGTACATGCTGCTCGGCAACTTCCCGGACTGGATCGTGGCCCGCATGGGGGTGATGGAGTTCCTCGCCAGCGGGCTAGGCGACACCGCGCTGCAGAACGACATGACGTACCTGCGCGGCATCCAGCACATCGACGCCGGCCCGCGCCACGCCGCCAGCTTCGTGCTGTGCGACCAGTTGGTCGTGGGCTGATTGGCGAACGGCAAAAAACAAGACCCCTCACCCGCCTCGAAGACTCGGCGACCTCTCCCCGCGAAGCGCGGGGCGAGGTGGGCGCAGTTCGCTTCTTCGTGTGGCCCAACGACGCGCGCAGCTTGATGAGAAGG
>SXHE01000118.1 GCA_005773755.1 Planctomycetia bacterium | reverse complement strand
CTCGTCGCGGGCCGGGTGGTCGGCCACACCAAGGCCGTGCTCCGGTTCAAGGCCGTTTACGAGAACGAAACGAAGGTCAAGGACGTCGCCGTCACCATCAAGGAGGACATCCCGGAGCCGGAGTTCACGCTGCAAGCCCCGGCCGATTGGGACGGGCGGAAGACCATCGAGGTCGTGCCCCGCGTCACCAACATCGACGCGATGAAGGCCACGGGCGCGGACAAGCTGAACTACATGTGGAGCGTCGCCGGCCTCGCCACCGTCAACGAAGCCGTGCCCGGGAAACTCGTCCTCAAGCGGTCCCAGAACAGCGGCCGGTTGACGGTCACGGCGACCATCGACAACGGCGGCGCGCCCACGGTGAAGTCCGTTACGATCACCGTCACGGAACCGGCGAAGGACACGTGGGTCGAGCGCGTGCCCGCGAAGGACGAGAAACCCGTGGACGGTCAGTTCTACGCCCGCGACGACAAGAACGAGGGTACGCTGCACTGCAACGGCACCCTCACCGACAAGGCCGACGCAGTGTTCCTGAAGGTGTTCGCCGACGACAAACCGTTCAGCAGCAACGACCAGAAGCCGGGCACCGACGGGTCGTACTCGTTCGCAGTGAAGCTCAAGCCGGGTCTGGTGAAGTACCGCGTCGAACTGGTCGCCAAAACCGGCCCGGCCGAGAAGGTGCTCCACACGGCGTCGAACCTCGTGTGCGGCGACGCGTACATCATTCAGGGTCAGTCGAACGCGGTCGCCACCGATTTCGGGAAGGACGACCCAGCGTTCCGCAGCGAGTGGGTTCGTACCTTCGGCACCATGTCCGGCAACGCGAAGGGCTTCGCCGGCTGGGGTAACGCGGTCCACCGCAGCCGCGACGCGGAGAAGTTCCAGATCGGCTACTGGGGAATGGAACTCGGCCGCCGGCTGGTCGAGGCGCACAAGGTGCCGGTGTGCTTCATCAACGGGGCGGTCGGCGGCACCCGCATCGACCAGCACCAGCGCAACGCGGCCGACCCCGAGGACATGACCACCATTTACGGGCGCCTGCTGTGGCGCACGAAGCAGGCGAAGCTCACGCACGGCGTCCGCGGCATCCTGTGGCACCAGGGCGAGAACGACCAGGGCGCCGACGGCCCCACCGGCGGCTACGGGTACGAGACCTACCGCCAGCACTTCATCGACCTCGCGGCAGCCTGGAAGACGGACTTCCCGAACGTGCGGCACTACTACGTCTTCCAGATTTGGCCGAAGTCGTGCGCGATGGGCATCAACGGCTCGGACAACCGGCTGCGCGAGGTACAACGGAACCTGCCGACGGCATTCTCGAACCTAAGCGTCATGTCCACGCTCGGCATCGACCCGCCGGGCGGGTGCCACTTCCCGGCCGCCGGGTACGCCGAGTTCGCCAAACTCAGCTGCCCGTTAATTGAGCGCGACTTCTACGGCAAGACGCCCGCGGCTTCAATCATCCCGCCGAACCTGAAGCGCGCGTCCTTCGCGAGCACCAAGCAGGATGAGGTCGTGCTGGAGTTCGACCAACCGGTGAAGTGGGACGACGCACTGACGGGTCAGTTCTACCTCGACGGGCAGAAAGGCACGGTGGCCTCCGGCTCGGTGACCGGGAGTGTCCTGACGCTGAAACTCGGCGTGCGGGCCGACGCGAAGACGGTCACCTACCTCGACAGCGCCGCGTGGAGCCAGAAGACGCTGCTCGTCGGCGCGAACGGCATCGCGGCGCTCACGTTCTGTGAGGTGCCGCTCGCGCCCGCCGGGAAGGCCCCGTAACCTTTGCAGGAACCGCAAACTCCGTTCACGCAAAGTAGCGCCCATTTCCCGCTTCAAATGAACCCCGCGGCCCCGTAGTGCTGGCAATGCCGTCAACCAAATGGTTGTCGGATTCCGGATGAATCGGAACCTGTGCGACGCGGACTATACTGCATGCGGTGACTGAAGAACCGGTAAAGATCATCTCGATGCACGAGCCTGAGGCCCCCGACCGTCGCGCCCACTTCGCGGACCACCTGCTCCGGAACCGGGGTCGGCTGTTCGCCTACGTCCACTCGCTCGTGCGCAACCTTGCCGACGCCGACGACGTGTTCCAACAGACGGCACTCGCGCTGTGGCGGAGGTTCGACACCTATGACCCGGCACGCAGCTTCCTGAACTGGGCGATCGGCGTCGCGCGGCTGGAAGCGGCCACATGGCTGCGAACCCGCGCCCGCGACCGGCTCCGGTTCTCCGACGAACTCACGGCGGTGCTGCTCGACGCGTTCGCCGCGCTGCCCGACGACGAGAGCAGCGCCCGCCAGGACGCGCTCCCGGGCTGCGTGGACAAGCTGTCTGACGCGGACCGGCTGCTGCTGACCGAGTGCTACCAGAGCGGGACCGAGGTGGCCGCGGTCGCCACGCGCCTCGGGCGGTCGGCCCCGAGCGTTCACAACTCGCTCGCGCGCATCCGCCGGGCGCTGCACGAGTGCATCGAGCGATCGGTCGCCCGCGGAACGAGGGAATGAGTATGTCCGACCCGATTTCCGACCGGCTCCGGGCACTGGTCGATTCGTACCTCGGCGGAACGATTACCGTCGCCGAACTTTCGGAACTCGAAGGGTTGCTCCGCGCGGACGCGGCGGCGCGGGCCTACTTCGCCCGGTACGCGCAGACCCACACCGACCTCGCGCTGGAACTCGCGTCCCGGGGTGCCGCCGAGC
The DNA here is from genome assembly GCA_005773755.1 of Planctomycetia bacterium. Classification (GTDB taxonomy): domain Bacteria; phylum Planctomycetota; class Planctomycetia; order Gemmatales; family Gemmataceae; genus Gemmata. Next base: position 1,035 of record SXHE01000118.1, on the reverse strand, counting down.
GAGCCGTTGCACAGATTCCTGAGCCGGCGGCCGAGCGCGCGCCGCACCCGGCGCAGCGGGCGACGTCGTCCCGGTCGGTGCGGTTACTCGTCGCGGCCGCGCTGCTCGTGGGCATGTCGATCGGGGGCGGCGTGGTCGGACTGTTCGCGGCACCGGCACGCCCTCAACCACCGTCCGAACCGGTCACGCGCACGCTCGCGCTCGACTTCCGCGAGCCCCGGCCCGGCACGCTCGCCGACGCGGACGGCGCCGGGACCGGATTCACTCACCGGCTCCCGGGAACGGGTGCCACGCTACCCGCTCCCGATCCCAATCTGCGGCTCCGTGTCGGCCTGGAACTGACCGCGACCGGGAGCGACCTGAACACCCGGTTCCGGCTCGAACAGGCCGAGTTCCCCGGCGCCCGGTTGTCGGAACTCGGATTCACCGGCGCGGAGGACTTCGAGGTGGTCGCGACCCTGGCCGATGTGCCCGCGATGGCGTTCGTTGGCCAGTTCGGGGTGTACGCCGGCACGTCGGGCGAGTGGGCGGTGCGGGGCGGGCTGGTGAGCCAGCGGGAACCGGACTCATACCGGCAGTTCGTGGTGAACACGCGCGACGGGCGCGACAAGGACGCCTACTTCGTCGGGATCGGCGCGCCGGGCGACGATCTGCGGATGCGCCTGTCGCGGACCGGCGGCAAGTTCGCGGTCGCGGTCGAAAACCGCACCACCGGGGCGACCAGCACACTCGCCACCCGGCACCCGGAGTTCCTCGACGGGCGGCCCGACCTCGTGGTCGGGGTGTTCGCGTGCGATCCGCGGGGCACCGACCACAAGGCGGTGCGGTTCGCCGCGTTCTCGGCCACCGTGTGGGTTCCGGCCGGGCGGTGACCGGACCCCCGGGACGGTCATTCATATACTCTTCGCGGTCAGGAATGAGGTCTATATTTTGGTGAGCCGGTGTGGTGGAATGAGCGGACCTCTGAGGCTTCTCCGATGCCCCGCCGCACCACCCTCACGTTCACCACTGCCGACCTCGCTGCGCTGGGCACCG
>SXHE01000117.1 GCA_005773755.1 Planctomycetia bacterium | reverse complement strand
TCGCCCGCGCGATCTCCTCCGCCGCCTCCTCACAGCTCACGTGGAAAATCTGCACCGGCTGGTCCACCAGCTCCGCCAGCGCGATACAGCGGGCCTTCGTGGTCTCGTCGAGCTTCACGCCCTGATACAGCAGCGGCAACTCGATGTTCTCGACGACGGTGTACTGCGGCAGCAGGTTGTACGACTGGAAGATGAAGCCCAGATAGGTACTGCGGACCTCGGAGAGTTGGTCGTCGCTCATCTGGGACACGTCCACGTCGCCCAGGTAGTAGTGCCCGCTGGTGAGCCGGTCGAGACACCCGAGGACGTTCAGCAGCGTGGACTTGCCGGACCCGGATGGTCCCATGAGCGCGATAAAGTCGCCCTCGTCGAACGACAGGTTCAGCCCCTTGAGGACGTGAACCGTCTGCGACCCCAGGTGGTAATCCTTCACCAGGTTTTCGACGCGAACAATGGGTGGCATGAGTCGCAGAGGACAGAGGACAGAGGACAGAGGACAGAGGACAGAGGACAGAGGACAGAGGACAGAGGACAGAGGACAGATGGTGACGTATAGCGTTCGTCCCAAAGGGACGAGAAGCACTCAGCGCCTCTCGTACCTTCGGGACGAACGCTAAACTTGATAGCTGTCAAGGGGGCGGTGCGGTGGGGCGCTTGCCCTTGCCGCTGCCCTTCGGCGCGCCGGTGCCGTCGCCCTTTGGCGCGCCGCCACCGCCTTCGCCCTTCGGATACTCGCCGCCGGCTTTGCCGTTGCCGTTCTTGGGGTCGCCGTCACGGGTCTTGGTCTTTTCTGCCGGGTCCAGCAGCACCTTGGGGTTCAGCACGACCTCGTCGTTCTCGGCCAGCCCGTCAATGACCTCGACGATCTTCTCGTTGAACAGGCCCAGTTTGACGACACGGCGGTCGTACCCGGTGCCCGCTTTCACGAACACCTCGCGCTTGCCGCCCAGGTCGGTGCCGCCCATGATCGCCTGCACCGGCACGGTCAGCACGGCCTCCTTCGCGGTGTCCACGGTGATCGTCACCTCGGCCGTCATGTCGGGCTTCAGCTCCTCGGTGGTGATCTCCCGCTTGGTGCCGTCGGGGAGCACCTCGTGGTCGACGCGAACGATGGTCTGGTACAGCTTCACGTCCGGTGCCCAGGCGTCCTGACTGGCGATGGTGGCGACCGTGCGGACGTGCCCGGCGAACTGGCGACCGGCGAGCGCGTCGATGCGGATCGTCGCCTTCTGCCCCTCGGCCGTGGTGCGGTACTCCAGATACCGCAACCGGTCGCGGAGCCAGTCGGTGACCTCGTGGCGGAGCACCAGGAGCTGCGCGTACGGGTTGACCATCAGGTGCGCCTGAACCCCGTCCACGAAGTGGGTCGGCACGCGCACCTCGCCCTTGATGCGGGCCACCATCGCCTCGTGAACCTTGGTGTTCACCTGCATCCGGCGCAGGTTCGGGATGCGGAGCATCTTCTGCCCCTCCTTCACCTGCGCGCCCTGCACGATCAGCCCCTGCTGGCTGCTGTTGAACCGGCCCGATTCCTGCTTGAAGTAGACGACCATCGAGTCCGCGGCGATCCCCTCCGGGGCCACGATCTTGCACTCGGCCCGCTGCTTGCGGATGTCCGCGAGGCGCTCGTCCTGCTGGTTGCTCTCGTCGATGGCCCGGCGCAGTTCGGCTTTGGCCTTCTCGACGTTCGACCGGCCCGTCAGGTCGGTCTGCTCCACACTGATGCGGGCGATGTCGCGGTCCAGCACCAGCTTGGTCAGCGTCTGGTCGCGGTCGCTGGTGACGAGCTGGGTGCGCTGGGCCTGGAGGCTGCGGAGCTTTTCGATGGCGCTGTCCAGTTTGGACCGCTGGGCCTGGGCCTGGGCCGCGCTGAGGTACTGGAGCTTCACCATGCGGTCGGACCACGCGGCCAGTTCGCGGAACTGCTCGACGTCCGATTCCGCGAGCCGCACGGAGCCGGTCAGGTTGTCCAGGCTCTGACGGTAGGTGCCGGCCTCGATCAGCGACAGCGGGCCGCCGCCGAGCGCCGCCAGCGGGGCGCGCGACGAGTCGTACACGAGACCGGTGTAGTTATTGAGGGCGTTGATCGCGTTCGTGAGTGTGGATTCGGCGGTCGCCAGGTCCTTCTCGTACTGCTTCTCCGCGATCTTCAGGTCCAGCCCGGCCTTCACCTCGTTCGCCTCGGCCTGCTGCGCCTTGATGGCCTGATCGTCTTCCTGGTCCTTCAGCGCGGAGTCATCGAGGATCATCAGCGTCTGGCCGGGCTTGATGCGCGCGCCGTCCTCGATGACCCAGTTGATGGTGGTGGAGAACCCCTTCGATCCGGCCCGGACCTTGCACACGATGTCGATGTTCGCGGCCGATTCGAGCGTGCCCTTCTCGGTCACGCTGACGACCAGGGGCTCGCGCTTGACGGTGTGGAGCAGCACGTCGGCGCGGGCCGCGGCGGGCCGGAAGAAGAACCACCAGCCGGCCGCGGCGGACGCGGCCAGCAGCAGAACCGAGGCGATGGCGATGGGGACGACGCGCCCGCGCCCGCCGACGGCCGACGGGAGCTCGCGGGGGCGGGTGCCCTTAGTTGCCGACGGCGCGGGGGGGAGGAAGTCGTTCTCCGGGTCGTGATCCGGGGAGCCGGGCCGGGCCGTCGGTTCGGTTGAAGAGCTCATCGCACCACACCCCGCGGTCGTCGAGCGGCATCTGCTCGAGGTCCAGGTAAAGGTTCATCCGGGCGGTCAGGTAGCTGACCCACAGTTGGTACAGCCCGTTCTGGGCGCTCACCAAACCGCTCTGAGATTGTAACACCTGCTGCGTGAGTGCGGCCGCGCTCCCGGCGTCGGCGTTGCTGCCGGGGGCCGGGGGCGCGAACAGCACCGCCGTCGCGTTGTCCAATTGCGCGTAGTTCAGTTCCACGACACGTTGTTGGATGCGGTACAACTGGGCGAGGGTTCGGAGTTCGCGCAGGTCGCCGCGCACGTCGGTGGCGATGTTGTCCTCGAACGCCATCAGGGTGCGGCGCTGGCGCTGGTAGGCCACAAGAGCGGCACGGTAATTATTACGCTCCGCCCGGCGCACCAGCGGCAGTTCCGTTCGGAACGTGAGTTGGTGGGTGCTCCGGTCGCCGGAAAAAGCGACCGGATTGGTCCCACCGGCCGGCGTGCTGCTACCCAGATCATACCGGACGTCGAACGCTCCTTGAAGCGAATTCGCCTGAACCGCGATCTGCCGCCACGCGTCCACCACCTGCGCCCGTGCGTTCATCAGGTCGAGCCGATTGGTGAGGGCCGCCTGAATCGCGGCGGTGTACGCCTCGTCCAGCGTCGACTCCAGCACGTCGGTGCCGCCGACCGGCAGCGACAGCAGTTGCGGCCACGTCAGGTACAGCTTCGCGAGCCGCTCCTTCTGGGCCTCCAGCACGATCTGATAGAACCCGTTGAACGCCGCCGCGAACGCGCTGTTCTGCGCGCCCGCGCGCTCGCGCGGTTCCTTCTTCGCCCACGGCTGGGCCTCGTACTCGCGCACCCGCAGCTCGAACTCGCCCAGGTCGATGTCCGATTCGAGTCGGGCCAGGCGCGCGACCTCGGCCGGCGGTTCTGGCACCTTTTTCAGCTCGCGGTCCACGCGCTCGTCGAGCACCTTGCGGCGCTCCTCGCGCAGTTTCGCGAGCCGCGCCCGCACCTGATCCTCGGTCAGTTTCTCCGCTGCCCACGACGCCCACCGGTCGCCGATCACCTTCGCGAACGCCGTGCCCGTCACCAGCGGCGATTCGGTGAACAGCGTCAGCCACCGCTTGCGGAACCCGGCGACCGCGGCCCGGTCGTGAACCGCTCCGTCGCGGGCCATCGCCGCGGCCTGCGCGAACAGCTCGTCGAACTTCGCGAGCTGCTCGCGGATCGGCCGCAGAGGGCCGTCGTCCAGTTCCAGCGGCACCGTGACCGGCAGGCCCAGTTGCAGCTTGAAGTTGTCGAGCGTGTCGAGGTGCTGCCGGATGCCGGGGCTGCCGCCGCTGCCGTTAATCAGCGCACCGCGGCTGGTGAGCAGTTGCACTTCCACCTGGCTCACCTGAAGGGGCGACTGTTGCCCGCCCTCGCGGAACGCCTGATACAGCCGGAGCAGGCGCTCCAGCGCCGCGACGTTGCGGCGCTGGTTGTTGATGATCGCCTGTTGGAGCAACAGCGGCAGGTAGCCGGGGTTGGGCGCGGTCAGGTTGCCGCCGATCCCACGGCCCAGGTTCGGCGACAGCCCTTGCAGGCCGTAGGGGTTGTTCGTGTAGTTCCCACCGGCCGTGATCGCGACGAAGAACACCTTGCGGAACCGCGCGTAGGAGCGCATCGCGTACAGCAAGTTGCGCTCCGCGAGGGTCAGGTTTTCCAGCGTGACCGCCTTGCCGCCGCCCTGGAGGAACGGCTGCATCAGGCTCAGCGACAGGTTGCCGATGGTGGTCGTGGGCCGGTCGCCCGACAGGTCGACGACCACCTGATTGGCGAGCTTGAACATCAGCAGCGCGCCGGTGGGGAACAGCTTGGAGAACCCGCCGCCGGTGTCGAGGGCCCACCCTTCCCCGCCGTTGACGAGCGACCGGCCGGTGGACCGGCGCACCGCGTCCTGGGTGAAGAAGCCCAGCGCGGCAAAGTTGAACCGGGCGAGTGTAACGGGCAACGCCGCGAGGTACAGGTCCTCGCGGCGGTCCTGGAACTCGCGGCCGTTGAGCAAACCGAGTTCCACGGCTTGCTCAAGTTTGATGCGGTATCCGGTTTCGCCCGATTCGAGCGCCTTGAGATAGTCCGTGGCCGCGTCGCCGGTCGCGAGCAGCACCGGCGGCAGCGGTCCCGGCCCCACGCCCACCGGGTCGCCCGGCTTCGGCGCGGGTTGCTTCGGATCGACCGGCACCGGGCCGGGCGGCAGCGCGGGCGGCGGCTGTTCGACGGGCTCAAGCATTATGGCCGGTACCGGCTGGCCGCTCTGGTCGACCTCGCCGACCACGACGACAACCGGGGCGCGCAGCTCGGTGATGCTCTGCCCGTTGCCGCCGGTGGTGACGACCGGCCCCGGCAGCGCCATCGACGGCTTCGCCGTGACCCACGGCCCGAACTCGCCCGGCCCGCCAACGGGCTTCACCTCCGGGACCGGGGCGGCCGGCTTGGGCGCGCTCGTTCCGCTCGCCGTCTTCACGGCCGGGTCTTGCGGGAACGAGTGGCGCACGGCGGGCGAATCGCCCTTCAAGAGCGTCGGCGCGGGGATCGCGGGGCGCCCGGTCCACGGGGTCTTCGGCGGGCCGGACACTAGCGTGACCGTGGGCGCGGGCAGCTTCGCGGGCGCGGGTTTCGGCGCGTCGGCAACGGCCGGCAGGTTCCCGCGCACGTTGGGCGTCGGGTCGCCGGCGCGGTTCTCCGCGTCCCACTGTTCGAGCATGGAAATGTAGCCGGTGCCGTCGGTGCGGCCGACGCCGGACTTCTTCGTCGGGCGCTGCGGGTTGGGCGACAGTAGCCGGGCCGCGGGGTCGTCCGGCGGGTACGGGGGCCGGTCCGGGTTCGAGGCGTCGGCGAACCGCGCCCGCGGGTCCGGGTACACGTGCCAGTTCTTCACCTGCCAGTCGGGGAAGACGTTCTTCTGGGAGATGACCCCTTCGACGTCCTTATCGGCGCGCTCGCGAAAGTGGTGCCGCGAGCACCCCGGCGTGACGACGAGTGCCGACGCCGCGATTACAGCGAAGAGAGGCAGACAGCGTGCCGATCCGTGCATGGCGCACCCAGGCTAAACCCGGAAGACAGAGCATCCCGCACAACTGGTATCGGCCTCACAGTTTGCGGGAGTTGAGGAGAACGGCGGCAACTGTGCGACGAAGGGAAAGGGCCGAAGCCGCGGGCGGCAGGAATCTTCGTGAAAAACCCGAATGCGGGGCTTGTCAAAATTGTCCACTAGTATACTATGGACATAGGTTACTTCCAGGCGCGGGAATCAGAGGTGCCCGGCGTGTGTGCCAGCGGTCCGTTCCACACACACCGGGCGCAAACCTTGTGCGAGGTTTCGAGTTTTGCCACTTCGGGGAGGAGCGACAAAAATGAGAAAACCTTGTGCATCACTTCAAGTTTTTCCACTTCGCCCCCACGTCGCGCCGGCCGGGGACCACCGGCGTGACGGTCGGTTTACTTGAACGACTTGATCCACTTCTCGAAGTCCTTCGCGTGAGCGTTCACGGTCTGTTCCGGCCCGCTCAAGCGGAAGTGGTGCGTCTCGTCCATTTCCTCCACGATCACCCAGATCACGCGCCAGTCGTCGAGCAGCATCTCCTTCGACTTGGGATCGAACGGCCGCTCCTTGTACTTCCAGGTGCCGACCACGTCGAGCACGTCCACCTTCGCCCCGGTCAGCTCCCACTTCGGCGTCTTAGCGATGTCGTCGATGGTCTTCCCTTCGGGCGCGACGAACGTGTTCTTCCCCTTGGGGAAGTTCTTTTCGGCCTTCGGTGCGCTCTCATTCATGACGCTCAGTTCGGCGTCGGGGTGGTCCTTCGCACCGGGCAGTTTGAACTGGTACGCGCGCAGGGTGTTCGAGGGCTTCTGCTTCACCCAAGTGGCCGGCGCGGTCGCGGAGAGCTTGTTCAGCTTCACGACGACGGGTTTGTCGTCGGCCGCGCGCGCGGTGCCGACGAGCGCGACGCCCGCGGCGAGTACGAGGTACGAGAGGGAACGCATGGGATGCTCCGGGGAAAGTGCGATGCCGCCATCGTAGTTCACCGGACGGGGCGCGGCACGCGGAATCGCGCGCGGCCCTACTTGCCGGGGCCGCCGAGCGTGCCTCCGAAGCTCTCGATCACCTTGATCGACCCCGCGCCGCGGTCGTAGATGATCTTCTTGCCGGACTGGTCGGTGCCCTGGTTGAACCGGTTCATGATGCGGGCCGGGATGCGGTCGCTGCCGGTCAGGATCGCGACCTTGCCGTCGTGGGTGATGGTCTCGCCCCAGCCGTCGTGGTCGTCGGTGCGCAGGTAGGCGTTGCCGTAGGCGTCGAGCCGCTGCGCGACCGGCGCGTTCGGCTTCTTGTGGGTCCACACCACCATTTCCTTGTCGCACTTGAGTAGGGTCGCACGGGCCGGGAGCCGGTGCCGCTGGACCTCGACGGTGGGCGAATCCGCGGGCACGCTCACCACCTCGACGTTGGTCTCGAAGGTCGCCTTCTGGAACACTTTCCCCTTGTCGATGGCAACCATGCGCCCCCGGAACGTGACCACGGTGAGCTTCATCTCCTGTTCGCCGTCTTTGGGTGCCGGGGCCATCGGTCCCTTCGGCGGGTTGTTCCCCTTCGGCGCGGGTTCGGGTTCCTTGTCGCCCGACTGCCAGACGCGCAGCACGCCCGGCCCGTCGGCGGTCACGCGCTGGAACGGCTCGCCGCCGGGTGCTTCGCGGGCCTGCGATTCCATCTTCAGTTCTTGTGCGGTCAACTGCTGCGACTTCACCAGTTTCCCGGCCTTGTCGAACTCCACCTGATTGTAGGTGACGTACAGTTCCTTCTTGTCATCGGCGGAGTCGCCCGCGGCCGGGTAGCAGCACACGGTGTCGAGCTTGGCCTTCTCGTCGCCGGCCTTCGGCCCTTTGGGGTTGGCCGACTTCGGCGCGGCCTTCTGCGCCTGGTTGAAGTAGATGGGCCGGTCGAACTTCACGAGCATCGTGTGGCACAGCACCCACGATTCGCCCTGCCGCGCGGACACCTTGCCGACGAACTCGGCCGACTTCTTCGCCCCGTTGAAGACCATCGAGTCGCGCCAGTGGATCACCATCACCTCGGCTTTAGCGAGGTCGCCGCCGCTCAGGTCGCTGCTGGTCGGCATCGTGAGCGCCCCGCGGCCCTTCACCAACGCCGCGTTGTGGACCTGATCGAGGAGCACTTCCGGCCCGATCAGCGACATCTCTTCCTGATGGACCTCGCCGGGGCGGTTCGGCCAGCCGTACACGGTCATCGCGCTGCCGTCGGCGGAACCGGCGATGAGCAGCAGTCGGCCGATGATGTCCGTGCCGCGGGCCTTCGTCGCGTCCGCGGGGTCCTGGTGGACGGTCACGTTGTCTTCGCACCGCGCGCGGTCGAGCTGGTATTTCATGTTGTCCGCGGGCGGATCGCCGGGCTTGGCCGGCGCTTTCGGCGGGGCCGGCACGCGGGTCAGCCAGGTGTCGATGGTCTTCGCGCGAATCTTGTACGGGGGCTTCGGTTTCTCATCAGGAACCGCTTGCGGCTTCGCAGGAACAACAGGCGGCACGCCCGCGGCCACCTTCGGTTCGACTTGGGGAAGCGGCTGCGACGCAACCACTCCCGGAGTCGCTTGC
>SXHE01000116.1 GCA_005773755.1 Planctomycetia bacterium | reverse complement strand
GCGCTCGCGGCGCGTCGAGCGCGGGCCCACGAGCGCGCGGCCGGGCACGAGAACCTCTGGCGCGGCGCTGGACGGGTCGCCCTCCAGTTCGCGCAACCGAGCCGCAACCGCCGCGGCCGAGGCGGGCCGGTCGAGCGGGTTCTTCGCCAACAGGTGCGCGACCAGTTCCGCCACCGGCGCGGGCAGGTCGGGCACGCGCGCCGAGAGCGGCACCGGCTCCGCCGTCACGGTCGCGAACATCGTGGACAGCGGCGATCCGGTGACGAACGGCACCTCGCCCGCGAAGCACTGGTACAGGAGCGCACCGAGGCCGAACAGGTCGCACGCGGGGGTTGGCGTCGCGCCCTGAATCAGCTCCGGGGCGAGGTAGCCCGGCGTGCCGACGACGAACTCGGTCGCGGTCAGGCGCTGGTCCGCCGCAAGAGGCCGGGCCAGTCCGAAGTCGAGCAGCTTCACGCCGCCGAACGCCACTGTCGTGTCGTCCTTCGCGCTGAGCCACACGTTCGCCGGCTTGATGTCGCGGTGAACGAGTCCCTTCGCGTGCGCGGCGGCGAGCCCCTCGCACACGCCCCGCGCGATGCGGAGCACGTCCGCGAGCGGACGCCGCGAAGAGTCGTTCAGCCACGTTTCGAGGGTCTTGCCGTGCAGCACGGGCATCGCGAGGAACAGCACGCCGTTGGCCTCGCCCACGCGGAAGAGGGGGACGACGTTCTCGTGTTCCAGGGCGGCCATCGCGCGGGCCTCGCGGAGAAAGTAGCGGCGGCTGGTTTCGTCGTGGGCGGCGCGGGGCAAGATCACCTTCAGTGCGACCTCGCGGTTCAGGGTGAGATCGTGCGCGAGGAACACGACACCCATTCCGCCGGTGCCGAGCACGCGGAGGACGAGGTAGTCGTCGAGGCGTCCGAGCGCGCCGTCGGCCGGGGTGAGGAACGGGTACGTATCCGGCGGGAGTTCGACCGGCTCTCGGGGCGTGGGGCGACCGTGCGGGGGAGTGTGCAGGGCGGTGGACATGACGCGACCCCAGCGGAGCCGAATGCGACACGCGCCCGAAGCCTAGAACGCGAACTGAGGTGCGCCAAGAACGAGAAGAGTGGGTGCGGGTTCGAGTAAGGAAATGCAGCAGGTGGGAAGAGATACAAACTGGAAAAGCCAGAAGGCCAGAGCTGCGGACGGCTCTGGCCTTCTGGCTGTCACGGTCCGCCGAAACCGATACTAGCTCAGCAGGCCGCTGACGACCTCGCCCTTGACCAGCTCGCGGGGCTGGTTCAGGTGGTTGTAGACGATCGTGTCCGGCTTGATGCCGACCGAGTGGTAGATCGTCGCCAGCAGTTCCGTCGGGTGGATCGCGCCCTCGGTCGGGGCGCTGGCGGTCTTATCGCTCTTGCCGTGGACGTAGCCGCGCTTGACGCCGGCCCCCGCGATGACGCCGGTGTAACAGTACGGCCAGTGGTCGCGGCCGTCATCTTGGTTCTGGTTGCCACTCGTGCTAACGCCGCGCTGCGGGCTGCGGCCGAACTCGCCGACGCAGACCACGAGCGTTTCCTTCAACAGGCCGCGCTCGTCGAGGTCGGCGACGAGGGTGGACAGCCCGCCGTCGAGCATCGGGGCGGCCTGGTTCTTCATGCGGCCCGACAGCCCGGCGTGAACGTCCCACGAGTGATTATCGCTGTTCGCAACCTTCGGCCACACCACCTCGACGAACCGGGTGCCGGCTTCGACCAGACGGCGAGCCAGTAGCAGGCACTGGCCGAAGGTATTCTTACCGTAAGCCTCGCGCACGGCGGGCTTCTCCTCGGCCAGTTCGAACGCCTTCTTCGCGCGCCCGCTGGTGACGAGGCCGAGGGCCTTGCCGTAGTACTCGTCCAGGTCGTGCTTCGCGACCGCCTGCTCGATTTCGGGCATCCCCTTGCTGATGGTGTCGCGGAGGGTGGCCCGGCGCTCCATGCGCAGCGGCGTGAGTTCCTCGCGCAGCTTCAGGTCGTCGGTGCGAATCTTGTCCATCACCGTGTTGTCGGTATCGGCGTTGGCCGGGAACAGCGTGTACGGGTCGTACCCCTTGCCGAGGAACCCGGCGCTGCCGCCCTTCCCGACCACGTTGGACTCTTGCAGCGGGCGCGGCATCATCACGAACGGGAGCATGGGCACGGTCGGCGGCTTCATCTTGATGATGTTCGAGCCGAGCGTGGGGAAGTCCTTCGGGCTGGGCGGCTCCAGTTGGCCCGACGCGCTCACCTTGTCCGTGGTGTAGCCGGTGTGCATCTGGTAGATGGCCGCGGTGTGGTTGAACAGGCCGTAGGGCGTGTAGCTCACGGCGCGCATGAGGGTGGTGCGGTCGAGCACCTTCGACAGCTTCGGCAGCAACTCGGTGACGTGCGTACCGGGCAGCACGGTCTGCTGGTGCTTGAAGACGCTCTTCACCTTATCGGGGACGTTGTCCTTCGGGTCCCATAGGTCGAGGTGGCTGGGGCCGCCTTGCAGGTAGATGAAGATGACGCTCTTGGCTTTGCCGAACCCGGGACCGTTGCCCGCGTCGCCCTGGTTCCTGGCGCTGGCGGCTTGCAGGTTGAACAGCCCACCGAGGGTGACACCGAGAACGCCGGACCCGCCGACGCGAAGGAGGTCGCGGCGCGTGACGCCATCGCAGTCGCTCTTGGCCGCGGCACCGGGGATCACAAGCATCGCGAAACTCCAGAAGGAGTGGGGAGGCGGATTCGGTAGGTGTTAGCAGCTTACCGGCGCACGGACCAGACCGCAAACGCTTTTTCCCAGCGGAGGCACGGTTCACGGGAGAAGTGCGCGAATGTGGCCTTTCCGACAGGCGG
>SXHE01000115.1 GCA_005773755.1 Planctomycetia bacterium | reverse complement strand
GGCTCGACCGATGCCGCGCCGGCGCGGCGACACCGGCCCGGACTCCGCGCCCGTGTCCGAAATCTACAGCCACGGCGGGAAGACGGTTTCGCCGTGCCCGAAGTGCGGCACGCACGCGCCCGTGCCGCCCGGCGCGAAGGGGTGGGTCTGGTTCGCCTGCACGAGTTGTCGCAAGCTGTTCAAGGCCGATATGGACGTGCGCCTGGGCTGGGCACCGCCCCCGCTCCCGCCGCCGCTGTCGATGTGGGGGCGCATCCGCAGGTGGTTCACCGGGGGCTGAGCCGTGCGCGCCGTGTGGTCGTTCTGGTCGAAGCCGTACCGCGAGGGCCGCGGGTCGTCGTGGCTGAGCGACTACCACATGCGGCTCGCGTGGGGACTGTCCGTCGAACTGGCCCGCCGCCACTACCCCGACACCGCGCTCGTCACCGATAGCGAGGGCGCGCGGCTCCTCATCGACAAGCTCAAGCTCCCGTTCGGCCGCGTCTCACTCGAACTGAACAAGCTCAAGAACCACGACCCCGACTGGTGGGCGCTGGGCAAGCTGTACGCCTACCGGCGCTGGAGCGGGCCGTTCGTTCACATCGACTCGGACGTGTTCCTCTGGAACCGGCTCCCGGACGATCTCGAAAGCGCCCCGGTGTTCGCCCAAAGCCCAGAGTCGTTCGACGCGGACCGCGACGAACACTGGTATCCGCTGCGCCCGGTCGAGCGCACCTTCGCGCGGTTCCCGGACGGCTTCCTGCCGGAGGCGTGGCGCTGGTACTCGGCGCGGCGCGGGCCGCTGGTCGCGGGCAACTGCGGCATCGTCGGCGGGCAGCACACGAAGCTGTTGGGTGAGTACGCGGACCTGGGCATCCGCACGGCCGAAGACCCGGAGAACGCCCGCGCCTGGGCCACCTGGGGTGACAAGGGGTTCTGCAACGTGCTGATCGAACAGTTCTTGCTGAACGCGGTGGTGGAGCACTGCCGCGCACATCCGCAGTTGGAGATCGACCTCGACCTGAGCCTGAGCTACCTGTTCCCGACCGACGGCGCGGCCTACGACCCGCGCGCGGCCGAAGCCGCCGGCTACACGCACCTGATCGGCGGCGCGAAGCGGAACCCCGACCTGATGGCCGACCTGGAAGCCCGCATGTGGGCCGACTACCCGGAGGTCGCCGAGCGGTGCCGGTGATGAACCCTACTCGGTCGGAATTGTGTCTTTCAGAAGAAAGAACGGCCCGCAGATCGCGCAGAGCAGACGCAGATGAAATCGGCTGAAGGCACAAGGCAGAAAGGCAGAAGAGTTTTGACAGGATAAACAGGATCAGACCGGATGAAGAGTTGGGTTGGTTTTACTTCATCTCGTTCATCCGGTTCATCCTGTCAAAACTCTTCTGCCTCTGATCGGATTTCATCTGCGTCTGCTCTGCGCGATCTGCGGGCCATTCCGCGGATCCTACACGAACGTCCAAATCTGGACCGCGCCCATCTGGTCGGCGGCGGCGATCCACTTGCCGTCGGCGGACCAGCTCACGGCGCTGAACCAGTCCTTGAACTGGCCGCCGCGCGGATTGTTCAACTCCGCCACTTGCTTGCCGGTTGTCGTGTCCCAGATGCGGGCGTTGGTGTCGCGGCCGGTGCTGGCGAGGTGCTTGCCGTCGGGGTGCCACGCGAGGTCGGTGCCGCCGTCGAGGTGGCCCGGCCCCAGCTCTTTGAGAATCTTCCCGCCGACCGGGTCGACGATGACCGGCTTGCCGCTCTGCCCGCCGCTCTCGCCGCCGCGCAGGATCGCGAGCGTCTTGCCGTCGGGCGAGTACGTCGCGCAGACCATGTGCGCGCCCTTGAACTCCTTTTCGGCCGACAGGTCTTTGGTCACGGTGCCGGCGACGGCGTCCCACAGTTTCACCGCCGCGTGCCGGCCGCTGTCGAACACCAGCGTGTAGCGCTCGGTCACGCACGCCTGCTTCTTGTCGGGTGAAAGGGCAACGCCGTACACCCAACCCTTCTCGATCTTCCACTGCTTCGTGACGGTCGCGCTCGCCGTGTCCCAGACGATGACGCGGCCGGCGTCGTCGCCGGTGATGAGGGCCTTGCCGTCGCGCGTCAGGTCGGCGCTAATCACCCACTCCTTGTGTTCGGTCAGCGTCTTGGCCGGCTTCAGCACCGCGACCTTCGCGTCGATGGGCGGCGGCACCTTCGCGCCGTTGCTTTTGCGGCGCGTGGTGTCCTCGATGGTGCGGGCGTTCATCAGGATCGGTTCGGTCGCCTCTGGCAGTTTCGCGGGGATGTCCCAGTAGCAGACCTTGTGATCGTAGCTCGTCGAGATGAGCGTCTTGCCGTCCGGGGTGGCGACGAGTTTCGAGACGACGTTGGAGTGCGCGTCGAGCCGCGCGACCGGCATGGGCACCGCGCCGCCCGGCTTGTCGGGCAGTTCCCACAGCAGAATCTGGCCGAGGTTGTTCCCGGCCGCGACCCACCGCGACGAACCGAGCCAAGTGACGGCCGACGTCCAGTCGGCGTCCCACTGCATGTTCCACGCGAGCGCGGGCTTCGTCAGATCGGGCATGGTGATGTCTCAAGAAGAGAAGAGTTCACCACAAAGGCACAAAGGGCACAATGAAGACAGTGGGAAAGTGAAGACGAAAACACGGGGAGGTTTGTAACTCGCTCGCCTCAACCCACTCTTCTGTCTTCTCTGTGCCCTTTGTGCCTTTGTGGTGAGTTCTTCGGCCTTTACTTACAGCAGTTCCTTGATCGGCGCGGCCCCTTCGGGCGTGAGCCAGATGGGGCGGACGCCGTGGTAGTGCTTCTTGCGGTGGTCGATGCCCAGCGCGCTGTAGATCGTCGCGAACAGGTCGCCCTCGGTCACGGGCTTGTCCTTCACCGTCTTGCCGTCGATGTCGCTCGCGCCGTACACCTGGCCCCCCTTGATCCCGCCGCCGCTCAGTACGACGGTCCAGGCGCTGATGAAGTGGTCGCGGCCGGCACGGTTGTTGATCTGCGGCGTGCGGCCCACTTCGCCCATCCAGATGACCAGCGTGTCTTGGAGCTGCCCGCTGTCGGCGAGGTCGGTGAGCAGCGCGCTCCACGCCGGGTCGAGCACCTGCATACACGCCTTGTGGACGACGAAGTTGTCGCCGTGGCTGTCGTAGTTCTCCTGGCCCACTTCCACGAACGGGATGCCGGCCTCGATCAGCTTCTTCGCCATGAAGCAACTGCGGCCGAACTCGGTGTCGCCGTACCGGTCCTTCGCCTTCGGCCAGTCCTTCGAGATGTCGAACGCGCCCTTCGCGCGGAGCAGCCGCCACGCGCGCTCCTTCGCGGTGCGGTGGCTCTCGTAGGGTTCGGCCTTGTGATCGGTGCCGAACTCGTCCTCGACCACGCGGAACAGGTCGGCCCGCTTCTTCTCGTCCTCGTCTTTCAGGTACGGCGATGTGAAGTACGGGAGCCG
>SXHE01000114.1 GCA_005773755.1 Planctomycetia bacterium | reverse complement strand
TCCCACACGAGCTTGCCGGTGGTGGCGTCGAGGCAGTACACGCGGCACGTCGAACCGATCACGTAGACCCGACCGCCGAACACGGCGCCGGTGGGGTTGGTGATGATGCTTTTGTGGTCGGTCCAGTTCAACCCCTTGCCCTTGAACACCTGCTTCCACAGCGTCTTGCCGGTCCCGGCATCCACGCACAGCACCACGTCATCGGCCGACACGCGCCAGTAGTCCGGCGACCACGTGCCCGGCCCCAGGTCTCTCTTCTTCTGCTCCGCCGCGTCCACGACCTCGCCACTCGGGACGAAGAAACTGGCGAACACCTTCCCGTCTGCGACGAGTAGGCTCGCCGCCCCGCCGCCGGGCAGCGGGATGCCGCCACCGGAAGTCGCCTCGCCGCCATCCGCGAGCGGAATCTTGATGGGCTTGAAGTCCTTAAGCGAGATGCCGTGCCAGCCGTGGCCGCCGTACCGCGGGCTTTGAGCCGCGCCGGGCGGGGTCGGTTCCACGCTCTTCCACACCAGCCGCGCGTCCTTCAGGTCATCGACGAGCGTCAGCCCGCAGTCGGTGGCGCTGAAGTTGCTGTTCGGCCCCGGGTAGCACGGCCACGACGGGGCGTCCGCCCCGTGAGCGGGGCCGGCGAGCAGCACGACGAATGCGACGGCCAACGCGGATCGCAAGATGCGGGCGGGCATGAGATGCGGCCTTCTGGGGTGGGGTGCGTCACTTCTTGTAGTCGGCCTCGGTCTTCTCGGCGGCCCAGAACAGCGCCCGGGCCAGCATCACGCGGACGCTCTCCTGCGCCTCGATGTCGCGCGGGTCGTGGACCGTGTAGAACGTCCGCTGCTTCGTGTCCTTGTTGACCCGGCACCACGTCTGCGGCTCCTTCGACTCCTTCATCTCGATCAGCACGGTCACGTCATCGGCCACGAGCTTGTGCTTGTAACCGCGGTCGGTGAGGGTAAACTTCGTGAGCTCCGGCAGCCCCTTCACGGTCGGGTGATCGGCCGAGCCTTCCTTGATCTGCTGGACGCCGCCGTGGTGACCGGCGTACTCGCCGCCGAAGATTGCCCCGCCGTACTTTCCAACGTTCTCGACCCCCGGCACCGTGACGCCCTTCGGCAGCTTAAGGCCCATCGCGTGGTGCGACCGCCGGCCGCCCACCACCGGCTTGGTCGTCAGGAGCTTGAGGAGCAGTTCGGACTGCTTCTCGTTGAGGTTGACGTGGGTGAGCGCGGTGAAGATCACGTCCGCCTTCGCGGACTTGTCGAGGTCGGGGATCTCGGGCGGGTTGGCGTAGTAGGCCTTCCGCTCGGCCTCGGGCGTGTCCTTGGTCGGCTGGGGCGTCTTCGGCTCGATCCACGTCACCTCTACGCGGTACGACTTCTCCAGCCACTCGCGGAACGCCTCGAGCCCGGCCTTCCGGTCCCACGGCTCGATCGGGATCAGCATCGCCACCTTCAGCGGTGGCTTCTTGTCGTCGGCACGAGCGACGGAACTCACAAGCAGCGCCAGCAGGGTCAGTCCGAGAATGCGGAATCGCATGAATGTCTCCTCGCGGGGGTTCAATCGAGTCCCTTGAGCGGCCCGGTGCTGTCGCCCAGCCGCGGGGCCGGGGCGCCAACGCGGTCGAGCATCGACAGCCACAGGTTCGTGAGCGGGGTGTTCGCGGGGTAGCGGACGTGGCGACCCGGTTTGAGCGATCCGCCGCCCATGCCCGCGAGCAGGATCGGCAGGTCTTTGTGGTCGTGCCGGTCGCCGTCGCCCAGCGCGCATCCGTAAGCGACCATGCAGTTGTCGAGTAGCGTGCCGTCCCCCTCGCGCACGCTCTTCAGCCGCTCCAGAAGGGAGGCGAACTGCGTCGCGTGGTGCCGCTCGATCTTCAGGATCTGCTCGACCATGTCCGCCTTGCCGCCGTGGTGCGACAGGTCGTGGTGGGCGCCCTTCACGCCGAGTTCGGGGTACGACCGCACGCTTCCCTCGGCGTCGAAGATGAACGAGCAGACGCGGGTCACGTCGGCCCGGAAGGCGAGTACCATCAGGTCGCCCAGCAGCCGGACGTATTCGGCGAACTCCTCGGGGATCTTGTCGCCGGGCCAGACGGCTCCGTCGGGCAACTTCGGCACGGGCAGCGCCTCGGCGCGCTGGATGCGGCCCTCGATGTCGCGCACCGAACTCAGGTACTCGTCGATCTTGTGGCGGTCGTCAGTGCTGACCTTCCGCCCGAGTGCGGCCGCCTCATCCCCGACCGTGTCGAGGATGCTCCGCCGAGTGTCGGTCTTCTTCGGGTCGGGCGTGGCGCCGGTTCCGAACAGGCGGTCGAACACGGCGCGGGGCGAGGTCTCCGTGGGCAGCGGCTGTGTGGGGGACGCCCACGACAGGGTGCTGGTGAGCACGCACGGGAAGCCGTCGCAGAAGAACTTGCCGGTCCGCTGGGTGCCGATCTGGAGCGACGGTAGGCGGGTGAGGCGGCCGATCTTCGCGGCGGCGAACTGGTCGGCGGAGACGCCGCACCGGGCGTCCCGGCGCGGCTGGACGCCGGTGAGGAACGTTCCCATCGCCGGGGCGTGGTTGCCGCCGTCGTGACCGCCCTGCAGCGCCGCCAGCCCGGAGAGAACGGAGAAGTCCCCGCGGAACTTAGCCAGCGGTTTCAGGAGATCGGGCACCTCGTAGTCCGCACCCTCTGTCGCGGGCGTCCAGTGCTTCATCTGGATGCCGTTGGGTACATACACGAACGCCATCCGCACCGGCGGCTTCGGCGTCCCGCCGGCCGCGAACCCGCGCGGGGTCATCGCCTCGAGCCACGGCAGCGTGATGGTCGCGCCGAGGCCGCGCAGGACCGTCCGCCGGGAGAGCGGTTCGTTCGACAACACGTTCACGGTTTGTCCCCCTTCGTCCCGCGGCGCAGGCGGAACGGGTCGCTCTTCGCCACTTCGAGAATCAGTGTCCGGAACCGGTAGTCGTCCTTCGCCACCGCGGCCGCGATGGCGTCCACGGTCGGGGCGTCGTAGTCCCCGAGGCCGCGGCCCAGCGCGTAGGTGAGCAGCTTCTCGGTCAGGCACCGGGCGAACCGGTCCTTCCGCTCGAGCAGGATCTTTCGCAGCCCGTCGGCACCCCGGAACTTCGTCCCGTCGGGCAGCTCGCCGGCGTCGTCGATCGGCTTCTTGCCGTCCGTCTCGCGGTACTGGCCCAGCACGTCGAACTTCTCCAGGGCGAAGCCGAGCGGGTCGATTTTGGCGTGACACGCGGCGCACGCGGCCTTGCTCCGGTGTAATTCGAGCCGTGCCCGCAGTGTCTCTCCCCGCGCCTTCGGGTCGGCGGGTTGCTCGAGTGGGGGCACGTCGGCCGGGGGCGGGGGCGGCGGGGAGCCGAGGACGTTCTCCAGTACCCAGATGCCGCGCTTGACCGGCGACGTGCGGTCCGGGGCGCTGATCATCGTCAGGACGCTGGCGTGGGTCAACACCCCGGCGCGCGGGCCGTCCGCCGGCAGCGCGACCTTTATGAACGCGTGCTCCGGGATCACGGCGTCCGACTTCTTCCCCCGGGCGTGCTGGCCCAGGCCGTAGAGCCGAGCCAGCCGGTCGTTGACGAACGTGTACCGGCCGTCGAGGAAGTCGGTGATCGGCCGGTTCTCCCGCAGCACGTGATCGAAGAAGAGGAGCGACTCGCGGGTCATCGACTCGCGCAGTCGCACCTCGAACTGGGGGCCGCGGCTCACGCGGGCGATGTTGGCGATCTCCAGCCACTGCGGGGCGAAGTTCTCGACGAAGGCGTCCGACTTCGGGTCGGCGAGCATCCGCTTCACCTGCGCGTCGAGCGTCTTCGAGAGTTCACCCTTCGACGCGAGAGCGAGCAGTTCCTCGTCGGGCATGCTGCTCCACAGGAAGTACGCGAGCCGACTGGCGAGGTGGTACTCCGAGACGGGGTGCGGTCCCTTCTCCCGCGGCCGGTCGTCGAGTTCGACGCGGAACAGGAAGTTCGGCGACACCAGGAGCGCCTGCAGACACGTCCCGATGGCCGCCTCGAACGTCTGACCGGCGGCGCGGGAGCGGTCGTACAGTTTGAGATACCGCTCGACCTCCTCGGCGGTCGCGGGTCGGCGGAAGGCCCGGCCGGCGAAGCGGGTCAGGATCTCGCTCGCCTGCTCGCGCGGCTTCGCCTTCGGGTCGCACGCCAGGATGCGCCGACGCCCCTCGGGCGGGTCGTCCATCGGGCCGATCAGGTCGATGGCGTGCAACTCCAAGCCGCGGAAGTTCTCCTTGTTCCCCCCATCGACGCGGGGTGGGAACGCGGCCTTCTTTGCCTTCAACTCCGCCGCGGGGTTGAGCAGCGCGAGGCTCACCCGGTGCTTGCCCTTCGTCAGGGTGACGGAGATCTCGAACTTCGTGTACGCGCCCTTCTCCGGCCACGCGAACGATACCCGCTTCAGTTCCTTCCCATCGACGCTCACCAGCACTTCCGCCGGCGGGTCGTCCTTCCGCAGCGGCTTGCCTTCGAGGCGCACGACGTAGTTGCCGTCCGCGGCCGGGCGGAAGGTCGCGGCGAGCAGGTCGGACGTGAACACCTGCACGCGGTACGGCACCTGGGTGTTCTTCGTGATGAACTGGGAGAACCCGACGCGGACGGTCGGCTCCTTCTTGCCCGTCGCCAGGGTGCGGCCGACGACGGCGGCCGACGACGGCTTCCGCCGCGTCGAGGTAGCGTTCGAGCAGGAGGGGCGAGAGGGAAAGGGCGTCGGCGTTGTTGTCGAACCCGTGGCTGGCGTCGTCGGCCGGGAAGTTGTCGGCCGGCTCGAACTCGATCATGCATAGGTCGCGGATCGTGTTGTTGTACTCGGCGCGGTTGAGTCGCCGGACGGTGGTGCGGCCGGGGTCGCGCGGCTTGCCGGCGTCGGCCCGGCGGAACGCAGCGCGGACCGCCTCGGCGAAGGCGTCCCGCTCGTCGGCGGTCGGCTGGGGTGCCCCCTTCGGCGGCATCTCGCCGTCGCGGACGGCCTTCACCGCGTTCGACCAGACCTTGCGCCCCGCGACCACTGCTGACTCGTCCGAGTACACGCTCAGGTCGAGGTCGCCCTTCTTCTTGGATCCGTCGTGGCACGACAGGCAGTATTTCTTGACGAACGCCGCGCCGGGGTGCGGGGCGTGCTCCGCGCGTGGCGACTTCGGCTGCGCCGCGACCGGCGCGGGGCGCACCGAAAACGCGCCGAGCAGGACGAGTCCGGCGAATGTGAGCAGGAGTGCGTACCTCAACGATCTCACGCGACGATCTCCTTCACCACCCACCTCTCCAGTCGGTCAGCCGTTCTCCGTCGAGGGATCGTCAGAACAGTTCCTCGATGACGCCGTTGTTCTCGACGGCGGCCTTGATGTCACGGTTGAGGTCGGGGCGGAGCCGGAGTTTGCCGAGGTCGAACAGCGAGTGCATGACGGTCGAGAACAGGTTCGCGGGCTTGTACACTTTCGTCGTGGGCTTCGACGCGGTCGCGTCCGACTTCCCGATCACCTGCCCGGTCTTGATCCCGCCGCCGGCGAGGATCAGTGGCGTGAGGTTCCCGTAGTGGTCGCGGCCGCCGTTCTTGTTGAGTTTCGGGGTCCGGCCCATCTCGCCGGTCACCACCAGCAGGATGCGATCCGAGAGGCCGCGCTGCTTCACGTCCTCCAGGAACGCGGCGACCGCGTGATCGACCTGCGGCGCGAGCCACTTCAGCCCCTCCATGTTCTTCGGGCTGTTGTTGTTCGCGTGCATGTCCCAACCGCAGTCCGAAACCGTGACGAACCCGCACCCGGCCTCGCACAACCGTCGGGCGAGCAGCATCTGCTTGCCGAGCAGGTTGGTCGCCCGCTTCATGTCGTGCCAGCGGGTCGCGTCCTCGAGCTTGAACAGCTTGCTCGTGTCGTACCGAGCGAGCGTCTTCGGGTCTTCCTTGCTCAGGTCGAACGCCTCGGTGAC
Organism: Planctomycetia bacterium; assembly: GCA_005773755.1. Taxonomy (GTDB): domain Bacteria; phylum Planctomycetota; class Planctomycetia; order Gemmatales; family Gemmataceae; genus Gemmata. Next base: position 1,847 of record SXHE01000114.1, on the reverse strand, counting down.
GCCGCGGGTGATGACGTCCACCGCCTGCTGCTGGTACTTGCCGGCCTGGGCGAGCGTCTCGTCCTTGTCCAGCCCGCGACGCAGGCCGTCGAGTTCCGTGAGGAGCTTCCGGCGGTCGTCGAACTGCTCGCGCGGGATCGTGAGACTCATCGACTGCTTGAGCTTCGAGCCGCCCGAAGGGCTAAACGCCTCGTACTGGGAGCCGAGCGTGCCGGTCTGCGTGAGCGTCGGCAGCGCGCCGGTCTCGAAATTGTTTTGCAGTTGCAGCCCCTCCTGAACCGCTTCGGGCAGCACGAGGACGTTCCGCGGCAGGCCGGTGCGCGGGTGGGTCGGGCCAGCGAGGTTCGCGTAGACGGCGCTCATCGCGGCCTTCGCCGCGTTGCCGCCGGTGGTGACCGCCTGGTAGGTGTGCCCGCCGTTGCCCGAGGCGAACGACCGGACGACGGCGAGTTCCTTCGCCATCGCGGCCATTTTCGGGAAGTGTTCGCTGAACGCGACGCCCGGCAGTGCGGTCGGAATCGTGTCGCCGAGGGTGCGGAACTCTTGCGGCGCGTCGGGCTTCGGATCCCACGTTTCGAGTTGCGTCGGGCCGCCCTGGAGGAACAGCAGGACCACCGACTTGTGTTCGGTCGCGAGGCTCTCGCCGGCCGCGGCCCGCGCGGCGAGAAGGTCCGCGAGCGACAACCCGGCCAGTCCCAGGCTCCCGACGCGGAGGAACTCGCGGCGAGTGCGGCCTTCGCAATTCCGGGCGTAACCGCGGTCGAAAATGGTGAGCATGGGGCACCGACGTGGGAGGGTGGGCGGGAGATCGCGAGTTGGCGCGGACAGCACCACTATTCAGAACCCCGCTCCCCGACCCACGCAGACACGAGCGATTCCGTCTGCCGGCCCCCGTCGCTGGGGTTCAGAGAATAACGCCTCCCATTCCGCCGTTCCGAGATGCGACTCCCAATGACCCGCTTCGCCTGGCTCCCGCTCGTGCTCGCCCCGGTTTTGTCGGCCGGTGAGGCGCCGAAGTCCGCGGTTCCCGCGGACCCGCATCGGGACACGGTCAAACCGTTCCTCGCCGCGCACTGCGTGAAGTGCCACGGGCCGGACAAGCAGTCCGGTGGTGTGCGCCTCGACGATCTTTCGGCTGATCCCGCGAAGGACATCGAGCGGTGGGCAGCCGTCGGCGAGCAGATCCGCGATGGCTTGATGCCCCCGGCGAAGGCGCCGCGCCCCGACGCCGCGAAGAGCCGCGCGGTGGTCGCGTGGGTGACCGAGAAGACCGGCGGCCGCGCCGCGAAGTTGCCCAACCAAGGGAACCTGATCCCGCACGAGTTGCTCTTCGGCAAACCGGCGAGCGCGGCCGAAGCACCCGCTCCGCGCGTGTGGCGGCTCAGCCCCGAGGGTTACATGGGGTTCGTTCAGGAGGTTGGGCGCGGGAAGATCGCCGGGTTGGTGCAGCCGTTCACGCTCGCCCCCGAACGCGGCATCAAGGACTTCGCCGGGCTGTACACCATCGACGAGCCGAGCACCGAGATTCTGATTCGCAACGCCGAGGCTATTGTCGAGGTGCAGACGACCCACGAAGTAAAAGACGGCAAGGTGCAAGGCAAGAACGGTTCGGTGCGCGAGTTCCTCACGCTCCTGGATCCGAAGGGCGAGCCCACTCCGGCGCAACTCGAAACCGCCGTGCAGACGCAGTTCAAGATGGCTGTCGGCCGGGCCGCGACTGGGGACGAACTGAAGCGGTTTCTCGGCCTCTACGAGAAGTGCGTGAAGACCGGCGACCGGCCGGGGGCCGCGCGGACGATGCTTCAAGCAGTGCTGCTGAAGACCGACGCCCTGTACCGCTCCGAACT
>SXHE01000113.1 GCA_005773755.1 Planctomycetia bacterium | reverse complement strand
GCAACGCCCTGACGCACCTGCTCACCGCCGCTCAACTCCCAAACTTCGCGGCCGCGCTTCGCCGCTTCGCCATTCGACCACTCGAAGCACTCCGGCTCGTAAACACAGGCGCACGTCTGACCGAGAACTAAACGGCCCTGGGGGAGCACGGTATCCTGTTGACGAGAACCCATTCTGATGGAATAATCACAACTGATGCGGGCACTCCTCCATAGCGGGCTGGCGCTGGCGATTGTCCTCGCCCCGGCCCTCTGTTGCTGCAAAGTCGGGCTGTTCCGCCCGGCCGCGAGTGCCGCGCCCATAACTTGCCATCAGTCCGAACCGCAACCGGTCCCCGCGCCGCCGGTCGAGTCATGCTGCATGAAGGTTCAACCTTCTTGCTGCCACGAGCCGCCGGCGGAGCCTTCGCAACCCGAACAGCAGAAGCCGCAGCCGGGCGCGCCCGAGTCGTGCGCCTGTTGCGGCGAGCGTCCCGACGCCGCTAAGACCGAGAGCGTACCGATCGTTGCGGACCCAGAGCCGACCGGCGAGTTGCTCACTTACGCATACGCCGCGCACGCCGGCGGCATCCCCGAACAACCGGGTCGGTTCCGCGGGTTGCACCCGCCGGGCCGAACCGGTGTCGACGCCCGATCCGCGGCCCTTTTTGATCGTCACGTTATGCGCTGTTAATCCGCGCGCGGTGTAGGAGACTTGGCCCAACACAAGTAAGGGCACCGCGCCGTATCATCGCGTCGGCACTCGTTCCGGCGCACCGACCTATTCCCGGTTACAAACACACTCAATCGGAGAACGATGATGAAGGTCTTTGCCATCCTCACCGCGGCCCTGATGACCGCCGGCGGCGCAGCCTACTACTTCCACGGCTCGGACTCGTCCGCGCCGTGCTGCAAGCTGAAGAACGCCCCGGTCGCGCAGACCGGCGGGTGCTGCCCCGACGAGCCGACCTGCGGGCTGTGCCCGAACAGCACCAGCGCCACCAAGCCCGACTGCTGCGCGATCGGCGCGGAGTGCTGCATCGCGGGGGCCGCGTGCTGCCTGTCGCCGGTCGCGGCGAAGGTCGAAGCGGAAGAAGAGTGCTGTGCGCACTGCGTGACGCCGGCCAAAGTCGCGGCGAAGGCCGCGGTCGCGGGCGTCAGCTTGAAGTGAAGTAACAGCCCCTGAACAGGCGACGCGGGCGGCGAGAGCCGCCCGTGTTTCTTTTTTTGCTCACGGCGCGGGGTCGGCGGCAACTGTGACCGCTTCCGCGGTCCGCTCGAACACCGCGCGCCACACGCTGCCGCCGGTCTCCATCGCCTTGCGCTCGAAGTTGGTGGCGTAGCCATCGGCCGTGTGCGGGGCGGCACGGTCGGCCTCGTCGGGGCGCTCGGCGAACGACGGCATCGCCCGCACGATGGCGATCATTACGTTGAAGTACTCTTCCACGTCGCTGGCGAGGTAGAGCCGGCCACCGGGCGCGATCGCGCGGGCCGCGTCCGCGGCAAACTCCGGCGTGAACACGCGGCGTTTCTTATGGCGGGCCTTCCACCACGGGTCGGGGAAGTACACGTGAACCGCGGCCGCGCTGCCGGGCGCGACGAAGTCCCGCAGCACGACCTTCGCATCGGCGCACGCGGTCTTCACGTTGGGCAGGTTGCGGATCGCGTACCGCGTCGCGGCGTAGAGCTGGTACTTGCGAACGATCTCGATGCCGAAGAAGTTGGTGCCAGGGCGCGCGGTCGCGGCGTGCAAGAGGAACAGCCCCTTCCCCGTACCGACCTCGATCTCGACAGGGTACGCGTTGCCGTACAGCGATTCCCAGTTGATGCGAGTCGGCGAGCGGGGTACGTCAGCCCCCTGTTCGTTTTCTGCGCCTTCGGGAACAGGAGGCCGACGCCTCCCGCTCGCTGCGCTCCACACCCACGGCGCGAGTTGCTCGTCGGTCAGGCGGCGTGGCTTACGCACCGCGCAGCTCCTCCATCTTGCCCAGCGGCACGCCGGCGACGACCACCTCGAACGCCTTCTCCGCGCCGACGTATCCGACGGCGCTGAAGCGGGTGAGCCGGCGGTGCATCTTGACCGCGTTGCCGACGATGACGAGCCGTTCGCCCGGCCGCACCTGGCGCGTGAACCGGGCCTCTTCGATGCAGGCCAGCCCGAGCAGCACGCCGGGCGCGCCGATCTGCTGCTGGCTGTAGTAGAAGCCGCAGAGCTGCGCCCCGGCCTCGACCATCAGCACGCCGGGAAACAGCGGGAACCCCGGCATGTGGCCCCGCGCCCAGAAGTCGTTCGCGGTCATGTCCTTGAACCCGACGACCTGGTGCCGCGGGGCGTCGAGGTGCACGATACCGCTGAGCATCTCGAACTCGTGCCGGTGCGGGAGCACCTCGCGAATCTGCTCGATCCCGAAGATGGGTCGGTCGAAGTCGTACGCCCGCAGGTGCAAGGGCACTTCGTCGGCGATCACAGCAGTGGGCACGTCAACAGTCATCTGGCTTCTCCCTCAGCCTATTGTGCGGCTCGGCCCCGCAACTACGCGATCAGCTCCAACACCTGAGGCAGCTCCGTAATCAGTGCGTCCGGGCGCAGGGCCGCGTCCTTCAGTTGGTCCGCGGTCGCGGACAGGCTCGCCTTGTCGCCCGCGAACAGGGCCGTGCGGAATCCGTGCCTTTTGGCCGGGCCGATGTCTCGCGTCAAGCTCGATCCGACGTGCAGCACCTCGGACGGCGACACGCCCTTCGCCCCGGCCGCCGCGACCGCCGCTTTGAACAGCGTCTCGGACGGCTTCCGGGCCTTCTTTTCGGCCGAAATCAGCCGCAGCGCGGGCGGTATCACCGCGCTCAGGTCGAAGTCCGGGTCTTGCTGTTTGAGGCACCGCTGGAGCTGCCCTACGGTAAAACACTGGCCGTCCGCGAGCAACCCCTGAAACACCCCGCGGTCCGCGAGCAGCTTCAGCGCGTCCGCCGCGCCCGGATACGGGCCGCTGCCTTGGATGCTGGCGTGGTAGAAGTACGCGATCTTCTTGACGTACTCGTTCATCGAGCCGTAGGTCGCGGCGTCGAAGCTGTACTCCTTCTGGAACAGCTTCTTCACGATGTCGTCCCAGACCAGCTCGCACGCCACTTCGGGGAACTTCTCGCCCCCGCCGCCGGAGGTGAGCCGCAGAGTGGTGAGCGCCTTCTTGAACAGCTCGCGCATGTACTCCGACGGCGCGCCCGGCTTGCGGCTCATGGACTGCCACATCTTGAACTCTTTGATGAGCTTCTCGAGTGCGGCAAGGGTGACAAACTCCTGCGGGTGCTCGAACTGAAGCTCCCCCTGCGGCACGGCGACGAGGGTGCCGTACACGGTCCAGAACACGACCTTTACCGGCATCGCGTGGAGCGACGGTTTCGCCTTCGGCGCGTCGATCTTCGGGGCCACCGGCCACGGCAGATCGGTGCGCGCGTCGAGGCGCTCGACGTACTGTTCGAGGGTGAGGGCCATGAGGTCCGTTCCGGCGCGAGGCAAACAGCGCCACAACTCCGTAGGCTAGCAACGGTCCGCGCCGGATTCAAGTTGAGCGAACGCCGCGCCGCACGTGATCGGGGCCGGACACCGTTACCTATCCGAACGTCCCTCAAACCCCGGTTGCCCGGAGTTCCCATGCCGAACCCGACCATCGCTGACCTCGCCCGCATGTTCGACCACTCGCTGCTCCAGCCACACCTGACCGACGCGGACCTCGTCGCGGGGTGTCTGCTCGCGCGCGAACTGGCGGTCGCGAGCGTGTGCATCAAGCCTTACGGCGTGAAGCTCGCGGCGAAGTTGCTTGCGGGCACGACCGTGCAGGCCAGCACAGTGATCGGGTTCCCGCACGGCGGCCACCTAACCCCGGTGAAGGTGTTCGAGGCCGAGCGCGCGATGGACGACGGTGCGACCGAACTCGACATGGTGGTGAACGTCGGCAAGATACTTTCGGGCGAGTGGAACTTCGTCGCGCACGACGTGGCCGCGGTGGTCACGGCCGCGCACGCCCGCGGCGCGAAGGTGAAGGTGATCTTCGAGAACGCCTACCTGAAGGACGAGCACAAGCGCGTGCTGTGCCAGATTTGCGGCGAGGTGCGCGCGGACTGGGTGAAGACCAGCACCGGCTACGCGGAGACGGGCGCGACCGTCGAAGACCTGAAACTGATGCGCGAGTGCAGCCCGGCCTGGGTACAGGTGAAGGCGGCCGGCGGCGTGCGCACCTTCGAGAAGCTGATGGAGGTGCGGGCCATCGGCGTCACCCGCGTCGGCGCGACCGCGACGAAAGCGATCCTCGACGACGCAAAGGCAAAGCTGGGGGCGGGGTGATGCGGGCGATCAGCGCAGGGGGCTGAGATCACATTGGGCTGATGCGGTTCGTGGCCCCTTGCGCTTCCAGCGCCTCGTACTCTTTTTCTAACTGGTCGTAGTAGTCCGACAGGTGGACGTTGGCGTGCCGCCATCGCCAGTCGTCGAACGAATCGAGTACGCATGGCGTGTCGATCAGTGCAGATCCCAGACCGACGACGAGGCGGTTCGGCCGGTGCCGCGTCGGGTCGAGGATCTTGAGTGCTTCGTCAACCCCGCGCTCGCGACAGCAGATGAGGTACGCCAGGGCGACACTCCGTCCGCGTCCGGCCCGGCAGCTCACGAGCAACTTGTCTTTCCCCTTGGCGAAGTCTAGCGCTTGGGCGACCTGAGCGCCGTTCGGGGTCAACTTGTTGGTGCGCGCTTCCTCGACGTCATCGAACCTCAGATAGAGGTGCGATCGCGCGTGACCCGGCACGAAGTTCGTCGCTTGTTTGTCGGAGTCGAGCACGACGAGGGCATGCCACTGGTTCGGCTCGCGCTCCAAGACGAGGCTCGCCGCGACGTAGCCGCCGACCACGATCTCCATGCCTGCTGCCTCTTTCGGTCCAAAGCCTCGGTCAGTTGCTCTCAGCACGTCCCGTGCGGCCGGTTGATGCCGAGGCCGGGGTCGTAGGAGTACACGGTGTCCATGATCTTGCTGAGCAGCGCGTAGTGCGCGGCTTGCGGCTGATCGGGGAACTCGTCCGCGAGGAATGCCAACAGGAGCTTTTCCTTCGGCGGGCGCGGCTTCGCCTCGAACTTCTCGCGCGCTTTCCGGTCCTTCTCGCTGGCGGCGTTGCAGCAGTGCTTCGTGCTGCGGCCGGGGTAGCCGTGGTAGATGCGGAGCGTGCCGTTCACCTGCACCTCGACCACCATGCCGCCGAGGATCCACGACACCCATTTGTCTTGCGGGTTCTGCGCCCAGGCCACGTCCGCGTTGACGCCGTTGAACTGCCCGCCTTCGAGCACGATGGG
>SXHE01000112.1 GCA_005773755.1 Planctomycetia bacterium | reverse complement strand
CTGGCTCCTGATGGTGCTCTCCGCGCTAGCGGCCTTCGACACGAGCCTCGACACTCCGACGCGGCACGCGATCGCCCCCCAGCTCGTGCCCCGTTCTGATCTCATGAGCGCGGTCGGACTCAATCAGGGCGCAATGAACATCGCCCAGTTCATCGGCCCGCTGCTCGAACTCGGAGATCGGGGTCTCATTTTGGAGCGCGTACAGTTCCTGAACGTCTTTGTCGTCGCGCCACGCACCGCGGCGGCTGATGGCCCAGTGCGCGTCGATGTTCGGGAGGATGAAAAGCGGCTCCACCTTGTCCCGCTTGAGTTCCTGTTTGCGCTCGTCGAGGTACATGGCCGCGAGCGCGGGGTGATCCTTCGGTCCGCGGCGGACGAGCTTCGCGGAGATGAAGGCGTCGAGTCGTAACTTCTTCTGAAGCTCGGTGGTGTACACCGGTTCGGCCTGGAGCGGGACCGGGAAAAACCCGGTGCCGTGCTTGCCGTTGGAGCGGTAGAACCGGGCGTTGTACTCGTCGGGCTTGACGTTCGGGCCGAGGAACACGCCGACGCCGCCGCCCTCGCGGGTGTACTTTTCCAGCCGCTCGACCGCGGCCGGCGACAGGCTGGGCACGTTCATCAGGTACACGACCGAGTACTGCCGCAGGTCTTCCTTGTCGAGCGCGTTGTAGTCGCCGTCCTTGATCTCGATGTTGCCCACCCCCTGGTCGGCGGTGCCGAGCAGTGTGCGGAGGAAGTGGCTGTCGCCTTCGGGCTTGGTGCGCAGGTCGACGCCGCCCTCGTTGGTGCGGCCGTCCACGATGAGCACCTTGAGTTTCTCGCGGACCTCGACGACCGTGTGCCGCGAGTTGTCGGCGGTGATGCCGCTCTGCTCGTTCGCGAGCGACGCGGTGACGAGGCGGAACCGCGACAGCGCGCGCCATTTGAGGTCGTGTTCCTTCTCTTCGTCGACGCTCGTGATCGGCTTTCCGGCCGCGCGGCGCGCTTCCAGCACCTGCTTCTTCAGGTTCTCGAACGCGGAGGCGTCCTCGTCGGCCGTGAACGTCACGGTAACGGTGTGGGTTCGCTCCTGGTTCGCCGGCAGCGTCGGGATCTGGGCCGACGTGATGATGTTGCCCTTGCCGTTGAGGTAGAACGACAGCGCCACGTCCTTGAGGTCGGTGCTGCCGTTGTTGCGCACGCGCACGTCGATTTCGGTCTGCTGGTTGAGCGACACGACGCGGTTGCGCGGCTTCAGCTCGATGATGGACACGTTGTCGTTGAACGTCGGCGACTTGCGGTCCACCTTGCGCACCGGGTTGCCGACGTCGATCAGGTGGACCGTGATGCCGGCTTCTTTGTAGTCGCGGAGCAGGTCGGAGATCGCGGGGCCGTCCGCGGTCCAGTCGGTCGTGCGCAGGTCCGAGACGATGTGGATCACCTTCGCGTCGGAAGCCGATGATTCGTCGAGCAGCTTCCGTGCGGACCGCAGCCCGTCCACCAGGCTCTTGCGCACCGGGGACACCGGGAGCAACTTGATGGCCTCTTCCAGGTCCGCGTTGCTCGCGGTCTTGACGCGGCCCGCCTCGCGAACCTCCTCCGGGGTGCGATCAACGGTCTTCCCGTCCGCCGTGCGCGTGGTCGCCGGGTAGACGAGGGGCACCTTCGCCTTATTGTTCTCGCTCTTAGCGTCGCCCAGTCCCACGACCGCGTCCGACAGCCGGAGCACCATCATGGTCTGCGCGGTGGTGGCCTCGGCCGTGGCCGGCATCAGCCGCTCGTACACGAGGCGCTTGGCCTCGCCGTAGGCGTCACTCTTGCTGCCGTCCTCGCGGCGGAACGCGTCGGCCATGCTGGGCGAGTCGTCGAGGATGACGACGTGCGTGGTGGGGCGCGTCTCCTTGCCGGAGCCGGTGTCGCACCCGACAAACCGGGCGAGCAGCAGGCCGACGAGGAACACGAGCAGGCACCGCAGGAACAACAGGATGAGCTGCTCTAGGATCTTGCGGCGGCGCATCCGCTTCTGCGCCTTGAGCAGGAACTCCATCGCCGCCCACTTCACCCGCCGGAACCGGATCCGGTTGATGAGGTGAATGATGATCGGCGTGCTGACCAGCAGCCCGCCGGCGATGAGCGTGAACGGGTTGAGGAACGCGGAAAACATCGGTGTCTCGTATCAGTTGCGAGTCGCGAGTTGCGAGTCACGAGTCTGCGGACGGGGAGCGGCGGGCCGCGGCTATCCAACTCGCCGCTCGTCACTCGCCACGCGCAACTTCTTCGGTCAGCGCCGGGCGGGGTTGGCCCGTGTGCTCATGCGCTGGTACAGGAACTTGGACAGCACGGCGTCCATGTAGTCGCTGGTGCGGAGCAGGGTGTAATCGACGCCGATGCGGGTCAGGCCGCGGCGCACTTCGGTCAGGTAGATTTCCAACTCTTCGAGGTACCCGTCGCGGAGCGAGCGCGGGTCGCACAGCAGGTGCGGCTGATCTTCCAGTCCTTCGAACTTGGTCATGCCGGAGAACGGGAACAGCAGTTCGTCATCGTCGAGAATGTGGAACACCATCACGTCGTGACGGCGGTGCCGCAGCATCTCGAGGCCCTTGAACAGCGGCTCGCGGTCGCACAGCAGGTCGGAGAACACGAGGACCAGGCCGCGGCTGTGCATGTTCTCCGCGACCTGCCGCATGACCTTCAGCATGTCGGTCTTCTCGCGCGGGTCGGACACCTGGAGCGCCTTGGTCACGGCGTCCATGTGCTTCTGCGAGCTGCGCGGCGGGATCGTCTCGCGCACCTCCGAGTCGAAGGTGATGAGGCCGCAGGCGTCCTGCTGCTTGATGGTCATGTACGAGAGGCACGCGGCGGCGGTGGCGACGTAGTCGTACTTGTACAGCCCCCCGGTCTTGCGGTGCTTCTCCTTGCCGTAGAGCATCGACTCGCTGGCGTCGACGACGACGTAGGAGCGGAGGTTGGTTTCCGCCTCGTACTGCTTGATGACGAACTTGTCGGACCGCTGCCACACCTTCCAGTCGATGCGGCGCAGGTCGTCGCCGGGCATGTATTCCCGGTGCTGGACGAACTCGACCGACTGGCCGTACACCGGGCTTTTGTGCATCCCCGACAGGAACCCCTCGACCACCTGGCGCGCGCGCAGGTCGAGCTGTGAAATGCGCGCGATCACCTTGGGGTCGAGGAACCGCCGCGGGTTGTCGTAATCGGACTT
>SXHE01000111.1 GCA_005773755.1 Planctomycetia bacterium | reverse complement strand
CGGGGATCGGCGCGCTCGCGCCCGGAACGCTCCCCGCGGCGCGCCCGCCCTCGACGCCGAGCCGAACCGCAAGCCCCGCCGGGTCCGGGTAGTTCGGGTCGGCACTCAGCAGCATCTCCAACCGCTGCTTCGCGAACTCCTTGAGCTTCTTCTTCGCGTGGTCCTTCGCCTCCGCGTAGATGCGCTTCATCACGATGTCGAACACGGAGTCGCGTGCGGGCAACAGGTGCAACTGCGCGCCCGCGCCGATGCCGCACTGCGCCAGCGACTGATCGACCGACAGCCCGCGGGTCGCGCCGGCGGGAACGAGCAGGTAGTTCAACTCGCGCGGCAGGCCCAATCGCTCGACCAGCGGCGGGATAAGGGTGCGGATCGGGAGCCGGTCGTCGACCAGTTGGGCGAACCGGTTCGTGCCGGGGTCGATCACCATTACCGCGATCTCGGCCACCGTCGCGCCTCCAGATACGAAGCCGTTCGTTGGAGTACGAACCGCAATCGACCGCCGGCTTGCGCGTCAAAACAGCTCTTCGATCACGCGGCCGACCGGGGTGAGGCCCAGTCCGGTGATCTGCTCGCTGGTCAGGCCGATGGCGTGCTGCACGGTCGCGTTCAGGTCCGCGGGGGTCAGCGGCGTGTCGGCGGGCTTCGCGGCCACCTTGTCGCTGGTACCGACGAACCGCCCGCCCTTCACCCCGCCGCCCGCGGCCAGCGCGGCGTAGCAGTCCGGGTGGTGGTCGCGCCCGGCCTTGTCGTTGATCTTCGGCGAGCGCCCGAACTCGCCCACCGCGAGCACCAGAGTGCTGTCGAGCATCCGGCGGTCGGCAAGGTCCGTCAGGAGCGCGCTCATCGATTGATCGAGCCACGGGGCGTGCCGGTCCTGCATGATCTGGAAGTTGCGATAGTGGTGGTCCCAGCCGCCGTCGCCGCTGTCCTCTTCGGCCTCGACGTGGTCGCTCCAGTTCACCTGCACGAACGGCACGCCGGCCCCGACGAGCCGCCGCGCGAGCAGGCACGACTGGCCGAACCGGGTGCGGCCGTAGGCGTCCTTCGTCGCGTCGGTCTCCTTCGACAGGTCGAACCCGGCCGCGGCGGTCTTCGAGGTGAGCATCGCCAGCGCGCGCCCGCGGTACTCGGTCAGCGCGCCGGCCGCGCCCAGTTCGCTCGTGCGCCGGTCGGCGTTCGCCAGCGCGCCGAGCAACTTCTGCCGGTCGGCCATGCGCTCCGGGGTCAGCTCGTTCGGAAGCTGGAGCGCCGGAACCTTCGTACCGGTGGCCGGGTCGTATTCGAGGCGGAACGGATCCCACGCCGCGCCGAGCGGCCCGCCGCCCTCGCCGATGATCGCCTTCTTCCCCTGGTGCAATTTGCCGCCGATCACGAAGAACGGGTGGATGCCCTGCGCCGTGCCGCGCGTCGCCTTTGCCACAACCGAACCGAGGGCCGGGCGCGCGGAGCCTTGTAGCGGCTTGCCGTCCAGCCCGGTGCCGCCAGCGGGGCTGCCCGTTAACCCGATGGTGCCCGCGATGCCGTGGTCGTTCGACTGCGTGTGCAGCGAGCGGATCACCGCGAGCTTGTCCGTGTGCCCCGCGAGCTGGGGGAACAGTTCGCCGAACCGCAGCCCGGTGATGCGGGTGGGGATGGTGTCGAACGGCCCGCGGTAGTCGAGCGCCGCGTTCGGCTTCGGGTCGAAGGTGTCGAGCTGACTGGGCCCGCCCCACAGCCACAGGAGGATCACGGCCTTCGCCTTCGCGCCTTCACCGCCGCCCGCGGCGCGGGCGCGCAGCAGGTCCGCGAGCGACAACCCCAGGACGCTCGACGCGCCGACCTGAAGGAACGCGCGCCGGTGCAACCCGGCGCAGGTGTGCGTTCTGCGTTGGCCGACAGTCAGCATGGGTGGGCCTCTGCACTTTGGAGATAAGCCCATTATCGGCGCGCGCGCGCGAACATGGAAGCCACAACGCAAAAAGCCCAGAGCCGAAGGCAATGGGCTGGTAAATGCTTCTGTCCTCTGTCTTCTGCCCACTACTCCCTACTGTCCCTGGTGAATCTGGTCGAAGCGCGTTGCAGCGGTGAGGAACGCGGCCAGCAGGGTGGGGTCGAAGTGGCCGGGCGAGTCGTGGGCGATTAGTCGCACGGATTGCGCGTGGCCCAGCGGCGGGCGGTGGGGACGCCGGCTCCGTAGCGCTTCGTACACCGCCACGACCGCGACCGCGCGCGCGGCCAGCGGGATGTCTTCCCCCGCCAGCCCGTCGGGGTAGCCCGTGCCGTCCCACCTCTCGTGGTGGGAGCGCGTGACCTCGGCCGCAATGTCGAGACCGGGGACCTCACCGCTGTACGTTTGCGCTACGCCGATCAGCACCTCCGAACCGATCGCGCAGTGCGTCTGGAGGATCGTGCGCTCGGCCGCGTCCAGGCGGTCCGGTTTCAGGATCGTGTGCCGGGGTACGCCGAACAGCCCGATGTCGTACACCGGGGCGACCGCGGCCAGGGTCGCGAGGTACCGCTCGTCCTTCAGTCGCGCGTACTCGCCCTGTTCGGGCACCGCGCGCGCCAGGGCGCGGACGTACCGGCTGACCCGCACCCATTGCCCTTCGGAAATCAGTTGCGTCTCGGCCAGCAGCCGCGAGATGGTGAGCGACAGGGCCTCGGCCGCGGCCGGGCGCACGTCGCTCGCGGGTGGCGGCGTGACCGTGCCGACGAGGTCGTTGGATTTCGCCGGCCGGCGCATCAACAGCGCGCGCACGCGGGACAGGAACTCGACCGGGGCGAACGGCTTGCTAATGAAGTCGTCGGCCCCGGACGTCGACAGCCCGCCCAGGGCCTCGGCCGGCAACTCGCCCGACGTCAGCAGCACTTTGAGCCGGTCCGTTTCCAGCCCGGCGGCGCGCACCTTCTCGATCACGTCCGGCCCGCTCTGTCCCGGCAGGCCCACGTCCACCACCACGAGGTCGGGCGGGTCGCGCAGGATCTCCGCCAGCCCCGCTTCGCCGTCCTCGGCCTCGGTCACTTCGCACCGGTCTTGCAGCAGCGCGATCATCAGCGCCCGCACACTGGGGTCGTCTTCGACGATGAGCACCCGATTGCGGCCCGGCTCCGTGTTGCGCGACGCAGACGCCGCCACCACCGTACCGTGCGGCAGCCAGAGCGTGAACCCGGTCAGCGCCGCCGACACCGTCCGCGCCGACGGGAACCGCAACTCCGGGTCCGGGTCCATCAACCGCGTCACCAGATCGGACACTTCCGCCGGCACCTCCGGGCGCACCCGGCGCACCGGTTGCGGGGTCGTGGTGAACCGGCGGTGCAGGTCCTGCACCGGGTTGCCGCTTTCCGGGAACGGGTCGCGCCCGGTCAGCGCCCAATACAGCGTCGCGCCCAAGCTGAACAGGTCGGCGCGGCTGTCGACGTTGTGCGGGTCCCGGGCCTGCTCCGGGGCCATGTACCCGATGGTGCCCAGCACCACGCCCGGTTCGGTCATCTGCTGCGTCGGCAGACGGGCCAGCCCGAAGTCGAGCACCTTCGCCTGCCCGTCGGGAGTGACCAGCACGTTGCTCGGTTTGATGTCGCGGTGAACGAGGCCGTTGCGGTGCGCTTCGCCCAGCGCGTCGGCCACCTGGCGGAACAGGTCGCACGCCTTCAACGGCGACAGCGGCCCGGTGTCGCGCACCAGCGTGAACAAATCGAGTCCGGGAATCAGCTCCATCACGAAGTAGTCGCGCGGCGGGTTCCCGCCCTTCGCTTGCCGGCCGGCGTCGAAGCACGTCACGATATGAGGGTGCTGCAACCGGGCGACGGCGCGGGCCTCGCCGTAGAACCGGTGGATCAGCCGCGCGCTCATGTCGGTCGTGCGGGCCATCACCTTCAGCGCCACCTGCCGGCGCAACTGGAGGTGTTCGGCCCGGTACACGGTGCCCATGCCGCCCTGACCGAGCAGGTCGAGCACGCGATAGTTGCCCAGAATCAGATCCTCGGCTCCGCCCTTGCGGATCGTGTCCACCTGGAACCGCGTGAGCAGGTGCAGGTTCAGCAGCTTCATGAGCAGGGCGTCGGTCGAGATGACGCTGGTGAGCGCGTCGCGGTCCGTGGGTGGCACCTCCTCCCATTCTTCGGGGAGCAAGATTTGTGTGGAGAGCAGTTGCGCGAGGAGCGACTGCGCCGGTGGGATCGCGGCCTCCATCGTGCCGGCCGGGGGCATTACGGACGACAGGCCCAGTTCGGTGTGACCGGCATCGAACGGTGGCGTCATCGGTTCCTCGGTGTCGGTGCGCCCACGCCGCGATCCGGTTCGGTCGGGGCGGCCGAGGATCGCGGACGGCGGGCGGAGCGCGCCGGGCGAGACGACCCCTGTGAGTAGTTTGGGTTACGATTCCGCCGCGGACAAACGCCGGGGCGAAGAAAAGACCGGGCCGGTGGTCGGGCCCCTGAACTTTCGCGCGGGGCCGCACGGCCGGGCTCAGGCACCGGGCAAGAAATACGCGCCCCCGCGAACCGGTTCACGGCGCGACCGCCTGTGCACGGTAAACGCGCGATCGGATCAGGCCGCGGGACGCTTGAACACCAGCAGCAGCACGTCCTGGCCGGCTTCGTGGTTGTTGTACACGGTTGAGGAGACCAGCTCCCAGCCGTCGGCCCCGAGCTGGTTCATCGCGGCTTCGAGGTCGGTCGCCCCGGAGTCGTCGCCCAGCCCGCGGGTCACGAACTGTGCGGTGGTGTACTGCCATGTGGTCATTGGATCTCTCGCGGAACCGCAAGCGGATTACTCGACCGGGTACTGCATCCGGCCGCAGTTGACGCAGGTGCGGAACGTGCCGTCGCGCAGGTCCATGAATTGGGTCTCGGTCATCGTGCTCCGGCACCCCTGGCAGACACGGTTCTTCGCCCCTGCGAACGCCTCCGGTCCCTTCGCCTTCACGATCTGATCGTAGAGCGCCTTCACGTCGCGCGGTAGGTGGGCCTCGGCCGCGGTCAGGTCCGTGCGGCTCGCGGCCGTGTCTTCGGTCATCCGCTGGAGCCGCTCGGCCGCGTCGGTCTCGAACTGCTTGAACTCGTCCCGCGCGGCCTTCCACTTGGCCTCGACCGCCGGGACCGCCGCGTGCTTCTCTTCCAGTTCGGTGATCGTCGCGAGGATCGTGTCTTCCAGGTTCGCCTTCTTCTCCTCTGCGTGCGTGATCTCCAGTTCCTTCGCCGCCCGCTCCTTCGGCGCGACGAGCGCTTCGAGTTGGTCCCTGAGTTTCGCGAGCCGCTCGTCGGTCTGCTTCAGAGTGCCCTCGTCCTCGCGCTGC
Organism: Planctomycetia bacterium; assembly: GCA_005773755.1. Taxonomy (GTDB): domain Bacteria; phylum Planctomycetota; class Planctomycetia; order Gemmatales; family Gemmataceae; genus Gemmata. The sequence goes on along the minus strand of SXHE01000111.1, from coordinate 218 downwards.
TTGAGTTTGAGCCGGGTGATCGTGTCGTAGTGAGCCTGGTGTTCGGCGCGCTGGGTGTCGAGTTCCTCTTTGTTCTCGGCGAGCACGCGCGGCCCCGCGTCGATCTCGGCTTGCAAGTTGCGGAGGTGGGTGCGGAGGCGGTGGCACTCGCGCAGCGCGGACGTGACAGGCGGCATGATGGCTCCTTTACGGACATTGTACCAAAGGCGAACGGCCGG
>SXHE01000110.1 GCA_005773755.1 Planctomycetia bacterium | reverse complement strand
CGGGGCCGGCACCCCGGCGAACGGCGCGGGCAGGCCCGGTCGCGGCGCGGGCGTCCCGTACCGTCGCGTGGGGCGCGCCGCCGGGGTGCTCGTGAGCGCCGCCGCGACCGGTGCCGGTGTCTCGGTCGCCAAGGGAACGGTGGCCGCCGGCAGTAGGATCGTGAACCGCGTGCCGTGGCCCACACGGCTGTCCACTCGCACACCGCCGCCGTGCCCCTTGATGATGCCGAGAACAGCGGAGAGGCCCAGCCCGCGGCCGGCGAACTTGGTCGTGAAGAACGGGTCGAACAACTTCGCCCGTGTCGCGTCGTCCATGCCACACCCGGTGTCCGCGACGATCAACTCGATGAACCGGCCCGGCGCAGAAGGGCTGTACACGCCGCCGCTGACCGCGTCCATCATCAGCTCGTGAACCGCGGTCGTCACGGTCACGGTGCCGGCCCGGTCGCCAATGGCCTCGCCCGCGTTGATGATGAGGTTCATCAGCACCTGGCGCAACTGGCCGTCGTCGCCGGTCACGGCCGGCAGTTTCGAGTCGAGATCGAGCGCGAGGTGAACTTTTTTCGGCAGCGTCACTTTGAGCAGCTCGCTCGTCTGGCCGATCAACTCGTTGAGGCCGAGCGAGCGGAGCATGAACCGGCCCTTGCCGGAGTACGCGAGCAGTTGACGTGTGAGGCCACCGGCCTGCGCGACCCCGTTGAGCACGGTCGCGAGGTGGGTGCGTGCCGGGTGGCCGTTGGGCAGTTCCGCGACCGCGAGGTCCGCGTGCCCCAGCACCCCGGCGAGCAGGTGGTTGAAGTCGTGGGCCACGCCGCCGGCCAGCACGCCGAGCGCCTCGAGCCGTTGGGCGTCCTGCATCTTGCGCTCGAGGGTGCTGCGGTCGGCCTCCGCTTGCCGGCGCTCGGTCAGGTCGATCCCGACCGCCTGGAATTCGGTCGCCCCGGCCGCGGTCGTGAGGCGGCGCGCGGTCCACCGGTACCAGCGGCACGAGCCGTCGGGCTTGCGGATCACGCCGGACGCCCCGGCCGCGGGGCCGCTCGGGGCCTGGGTGACGGGCAGATCCGCGACGGCTTCGGCCCGCGGCATGTCGGGGATGTACGCGAGCACCGACTGCCCGACGAGCGCCCCGCGCCCGCGCCCCAGCACTTTGCACAGCGTCTCGTTGACAAAGGTGAGCGTGCCGTCCGCGGTGTACCGCACGATGGCCGCGGGCGTGCTATCGACCAGCGCCTGATAGTCGGCGGCGCTAGCTGCCAGGGCCGTTTCGGCCCGCTCGCGTTCGGAAAGTGCCGCTGTCATGGCGAGTACGATGAGTGCGGCCGTGGTCGCGAGCGCCCACACCATCAGAAGCTTTGTCATCAGGGGCAAGTGACCGAACGCGCCCTGCCCGCTCGCGGTTCCGATCACGGCACAGCACGCGAGAATCAGCACGTGGAGCGAACCGACGCGCAACCGCTCGGTCATGCCCACCCAGACGAGCAGCATGAACGGCGGGAAGATGAGCAAGCCGCGCACCGACCCCGGCACGACGTTCGTGAACGCGAGCGCGGAAAGGAGCGCGGTCACGAACAGCAGTGCGGCGCGCCGCGCCGAGGTGCGGTCCGCGCGCGGGCACACCAGCGTGAGCAGGGGCGGGCCGACGATCACCAACCCGGCGGTGTCGCCCAGCCACCAGGTCAGCCAGCTCGCTGCGAGGTCGTCGGCCGGTAAACCGCCGGCGGCGGCGCGCCACACCAGCGCGTTCGTCGCGGTAATCGTCAGTCCCACCGCCCCGGCGATGAGAAACGCGTACAGCACGCGGCGACCGCCCGCGATGGGATCGAAGCTGAATCGCCGCAGAACGGCGACCGCGACGACCGGGCCGGTTGTGTTACCGGTCGCGATGCCGAGTGCCACCCACCACGGGAAGATTTGCAGCTCGCACGCGAGCGCGCCGAGGAGCACGCCGGGCGAGTAGCGGATGCCGGCTCGAAACAGTACCGCGACCGCGATCCCGGTCGGCGGCCAAATGTACGCGACCTTACTGGCATCGGCCGCGAATAGGATCGCGGCGCGCGCCCCGACGTAGTACGCCGCGGCCAGCAGCAGCACACCGCCGAGATACCACAACGGGGCGGCGCGGCCCGCGATCGCGGCCGGTGCGGGAACCAAGTTCGGTAAGCGCGGCGACACGTGTTCTGCCGTGGGGACACGAGGGCCAGAGGCACACCAGTGTAGAGCGTTTTTTTCCGTTCCGCCCGAATTCGCGCCGGTTCTTAAAGTTCGGCCAGCACGCGACGGACGAGCACGCGCAGTTTCTTTTCGGCCTCGTTCGCAGTTGCGATGATGGCCGGGAGGCTTGCGGGTTCCAGCGCGTCCGGGAGGCACTGATCGGTTATGACCGAGATGCCGAGCACGCGCAGTTTGGAATGTACCGCGACGATCACCTCCGGCACAGTGGACATGCCGACCACGTCTGCGCCGATGGTGCGCAGAAACCGATACTCCGCGCGCGTTTCCAGGTTCGGCCCGCTGACCACGACGAACACGCCCTGGTGACACACGATCTGTTCTTCGAGCGCGACGCGCCGGCCCAGCTTCAACAGCTCGCGGTCGTAGCAGTTGCACATGTCGGGGAACCGGTCGCCGAGCCGGTCGTCGTTCGGCCCGATCAGCGGGTTGTCGCCGAGCAGGTTGATGTGGTCCTCGATCAACATCAGGTCGCCCTTGTTCCACTGCGGGTTCATGCCGCCGCACGCGTTGCTGACGACGAGCGCGCCCGCACCGAGCGCCTTCATCACCCGCACCGGGAAAGTCACCTGCTGGAGTGTGTAGCCCTCGTAGAAGTGGAACCGCCCCTCCATGACGACGACGCGCTTCCCGCCCAGCACGCCGCACACGAGCTGCCCCTTGTGCGACGGCGCGGTCGAGCGCGGGAAGTGCGGGATGTCCGCGTACGGAATGACGGTCTGCTCGGTGATGTCTTCCGCGAGCTTGCCAAGCCCGGTGCCGAGGATCACGCCCGCGGCCGGCGCGTGCGGCCACCGCGCGCGGATCGCGGACACGGCTTCTTGAATCTGGTCGTAGAGCGCGGGCATGGGTGCTCCTGATGGGTGGTGAGTGATGTTGTACAATCCCCATCGACGTTAGCCGCGAGCCGACGGCGAGCGCGAACAAGGAACAAGCAATGGCCGTTAACCTGCCGCCGCACTACCACGACGCCGACGCGCGCTACAAGAAGGCGCAGACCCCGGAGGACAAGCTCGCCGCGCTCAAAGAGATGTGGGTGCTGCTGCCCAAGCACAAGGCGAGCGAGAAGGTTCAGGCCGAACTCAAGACGAAGATTTCCGAACTGACGGACCAGATCGAGCAGGCGAAGCTGGGGCCGAAGAAGGCCGCGCCCGGCTCGTACAAGTTCCCGCGGCAGGGGGCCGGCACGGTCGTGCTCGTCGGCCCGCCCAACGCGGGCAAGTCGCAACTGATGACGAAGCTGACGAAGGCCACGCCCGCGGTCGCGCCGTACCCGTTCACGACCCGCGAGCCGATTCCGGGCATGATGGACTACGAGGACGTGCGCGTCCAACTCGTCGACCTGCCGCCGATCACCGCGGACCACTTCGAGCCGTTCGTGACCGACCTCACGCGGGCCTCGGACGCCGCGGTGCTGTTCCTCGACCTCGCGGACGACGACGGCCCGGCCGCGACGAAGGCCGTCATCGACCGTTTGCAGCTCGCGCGGCGCGAGCTGGTGCCGCCGGGCACAGGCCAAAGTGCGGACCCCGCGGTGTACGCGATCCCGACGATCCTCGTCGCGAGCAAGTGCGACGACGACGCGGCCGACATTCGCCTCGAACTGGCGCGCGAAGAGTTCGGCACGAAGTTCCCGCTGGTGGTGATCTCGGCCGAACGCGGTGACAACCTCGACGCGCTGCGCAAGGCCATCTACGACGCGCTCGGCGTGATGCGCATCTACACCAAGCAACCGGGCAAGCCCGCGGACATGACCAGCCCGTTCACGCCGCCCGTCGGCGCGACCGTCGCGGAGCTAGCCGGCAAGGTTCACCGCGATCTCGAAGACGCGGTCAAGAGTGCGCGGGTGTGGGGCACCGGCGTCCACGACGGCCAAACCGTCGGCCGCGACCACGTGCTGGGCGACAAGGACGTGGTGGAGCTGCATACGTGAGGCCGAGATGGAAAGCCTCCGTATCGTCGCGCTCTGCGTCGTCGCTGCCATCGTGTACGGCGTGCTTCACGATCTGGTGACGGCCCACGCTTGCGTCGAATACTTCACCGTCGGCCACCCGCCGGTGTTCAACACGCAAAGCCCGATCTTGCTAGCACTCGGTTGGGGCATGATTGCGACGTGGTGGGTCGGCGCGTTCCTGGGCGTCGTGGTTGTGGTGGCCGCGCGGGTAGGGGTCGGCCGAAGCGAACGGCTCGTTCGCTGGCGCGGCCCGTCGTGCAACTCATGGCGGTCGTGGGCGCGTTCGCGCTTGGCGCGGGTTTGCTCGGCTGGATGCTGGCGCGGGCCGGCGCAGTGTACTTGCTCGAACCGCTGTCATCCAACATCCCACCGGAGAAGCACGTTGTGTTTCTGGCCGACATGTGGGCGCACTCCGCGAGCTACCTGTTCGGCTTCCTCGGTGGCTTCCTGGTGTGCGTGCGCGTGTGGCGCTCGCGCGTCGCGCCGACCCCGTAGTTGCAACTCTGCTCCCACTTCGTGAAGATACCCCCACAAGCGCGACCAACTACGTTCCGCCCCCGCAAGGCGCAGGTGGTGATGCCGCCGGGCACATACCTCAAGTGGTACAACCTCGGGTACAGTGCAACCACGCTCAACGATCGGCGGGGGAACTCGCTGCCCGCGGGCCTCGACCTCGCTGTGGTTCTCACGACACCGTGACTGCTCTGGATGACCGAACACAAGATACTCGGTGCCGACTACGGCAACTCCCAGGGCCGCGGCCCGAGGATTGCCCCCGCCGGCCCAAGCGGGACCCGCGGGGTCGGCCCCGGAATGTCTCGCAAACGCGCCTGCTTGCGGCCGTTGATCTTGGTGAACAGCCAAGTGAGCATCCGGCCGACTCCAGAATCTGGTAATCAACGTGATCTCGTTTTAGTTGCCGTCCTTTGGCTTCAGCGGTTTGCCGTCCTTGAGCCACACCTCGTTGAACGCCACGCAGCGGATATTGCTCCCGTTCGGGCCGAGGAGGTAGATCACGCCGTTCGGCCCTTGCGCGAGCGACATGTACCCGGTCGGGCCGTCCACCTTGCGGGCGTGTGACCACGTCTTGCCGTCGTCGAACGAGAGCGCCGCGAACGTGCCGCCGCCGAACAGTTGCTTCTTGTTGTCGAAGCTACAGAGGAGCAGCGCGCCGCTGCTCAGTTTCAGCGCCGCGGCCTTCTGCCCGACCGAGATTCCGGGGAACGACGTCGGCACCGGCTCCCACGTCGTGCCCTCGTCCTTCGACGTGAACGCCGGCATCGGATCGGGGCCGCGCAGGAACGCGAGGTACGCGCCGTCGGCGCGCTGCACCACCGCCGGGTGAATCGCGTACTTCCCTGCGGCCTTGCGCAGGTCACCCTTGCCAACTGTCCAGGACTTCCCGCCGTCGGCGCTGGTCATTGTCCGCTCGTCGCGGTGGGCGAAGTCGCCGTCTACCGCGAGGACGAGCTTCCCGTTCTTCGCCACGAACGCCGAACACGGCTGACTCATCCGCAGCGGGTTCTCGCGCGAGAGGATCACGCGCGGTTTCGACCACGTCGCACCGCTGTCGTCCGAGGTGCGCATGCAGTCGGCCGCGTCGTCCCACCCGGCGAACGACTGGGTGAAGAAGTGGTACAACCGCTTGCCGTCGGAGAGCAGCACCGGGGCGTGTGTGTTGCAGTCCGCGGTGCCGAAGAAGAACGACGGGGCGTCCCACCGATCGGACCCGGCGCGGAGCCGGCACGCGGCCTGCGCGCACTCGCGCCCTTCTTCCTGCGTGCAGGTGTACCAGACCGCGAGCACGTCGCCGTTCGGGCACACCGTGATCGTCGAGTAGTGGTTCCACGCGCCGTAGATCGGCCCCCACATGTCTTTCGGTATCGACAGCCCCTTCGTCAGATCGGCGAAGTACGGCTTCATCGCGTCCGGGCCGTCCTTCGGGGCCGGCGTCTGCTTCACGTCGCGCTGGTGGATCGGCGGTTCGGCGACCGGCAGCGGCTTCGTCGCGGGCATCTCGCCGAGCACGACCCGGAACCCGGTGACGCGGTTGGCGTCGTCCGGTAGATGGGCGGAGCGGTTCGCGGAGCGCGCGTAGCGAACCGCTCCGAGCTTGTGCGACGCGGGCAAGTAGCTCCACCCGCGTGTGACCTTCGCCCACCCGTCGGCGCGGCCGACGGGGTCCGTCTGCTCGCCCGCCTCATACGGGCCGTACCAGCCGTGGCACCACTCCGCGACGTTGCCGTGCGTGTCGAACAGCCCCCAGGCGTTCGGCTTGTAGCCGCCCACGGCGACCGCGGTGATCCGCTTCTTGTCGAGCGTGACGCCGAAGTTCGCTTGCTCTGCGGTCAGTTTCTCGCCGGTGTGGTACGGCGTCGTGGTCCCGGCGCGGCAGGCGTATTCCCACTCGGCCTCGGTCGGAAGTCGGTACGGCTTGCCCTCTTTCTTCGAGAGCCACGCGCAGAAATCGACCGCCTGCTGCCACGTCACCATTACGACCGGGTCGTTGTCGCCCTTGCTGACCCCGTGCTTGCCGCGGAGCTTCTTGTGCTCGGGGTCGAACTGCTCGTACTGCGCGTTGGTGATTTCGGTCGCGCCGATGAAGAACGATTTGGACAGTTTCACCTTGTGCGCCGGTGCCTCGTCCCATTCGCGAACGTCCCACTCCTCGCGCGTCCGGGGCGGGGCGTCGCCGCTGCCCATCACGAACTCGCCGGCCTCGATGCGCACCAGCTTGATGCCGACGGAAGCGGTGTGTTCCTTTCCCGCCGGGAGGTCGGCCCCGATCACCGCGATCGGGAACAGCAGGAGCGCGAGGACGACGATTGGCCGGCGCATGCGGGTCTCCCGGTGAAGCGAACGAGCGCGAATCGGGGCAGACTACCACCGCGCGGGGCCGGGCACAACGCCCCCGCACTCAAGGCGATTCGCTTTCGTCAGGGCGCGGGAGCCGGGGTCACTTCAACACGCCCTTGACGACGGTG
>SXHE01000109.1 GCA_005773755.1 Planctomycetia bacterium | reverse complement strand
CGCGCCCACCTCGCCCCGCGCTTCGCGGGGAGAGGTCGCCGAGTCTTCGAGGCGGGTGAGGGGTCTTAAGAACTCACACAATCTCAGTCCACTTCGCAGAAGCGAACTGTCACTTCTTAACGTCCGGGTACGTCAGCTTGCGGTCGGGGTCGATGAACCGCGCGTACAGCGCGCGCGGGCCGGCCCCCTTCACCACGATTGTTAGCGTCTGCTTGCCCGCGGGCAGCGCCACGTCGAGGCCGTCGCGGTCGGGGCGCACGTCCTTGCCCGCGCCCTTCCCGGTGCCGATCACTGCGCCGTTCAGCCGCACCTCGTAATCGCCGGTCGAACCGATCAGGAGCTTCGCCTTCATTCCGGGCGATGTCACGTCCGCCTCCACGATGGTCGGCGCGCCCTTCGCGTCGGGCAGCACGAACCGGCCCGGTGCGCCAGTGCGCTGTTCCTTGCCGTTCACCTTCGCGTCGGTGATGAAGGCGTTCGCCATCAGGTAGCGGACGAGGTCGCGGAAGTCTTGCGCGGTCATGTTGTAGCCCAACCCTTCGGGCATGAGCGACTTCTCCGCGACGCGCACCGGCTCCGCGAGGTCGGCCTTCTTGATCTTCTTCAGCACCGCGTTTTCGAGCTTCAACGTGATGAAGGTGTCGTCCTCTTCGGCCAACACCCCGGAGAACACGGTGTCGTCGAGCAAGCGCGCGGTGCGCACGAAGTACGGCGCGCCGATGACGCGGTTCGGGTCGAGCACGTTGCCGAGGATGTACTCGATGTCGCGCCCGGCACCGTCGAGCGCCGGGCCGACTTCCGCGCCCTTGCCGTCGAACTTGTGGCACTTGGCGCAGTTCGTTTCGAACACCTTCTTGCCGCGCTCGAACGACGCCGGGGCCTCGTACAGCGAGTCGCGGGTCTTGTCGATCAGCTTCGCGAGTTCCGCGGGCGTGGTGCGCGTCCGGCCCCACACCTTCTCGATGCTCGCGTTCAGCTCCTTGTCGTTGAACGCCTGAATGCGGGTAATCACGTTGTCGGTCACTTCGGCGCGGTCGAGCTTCTTGTCGGCCATCGCCTGCAGCAGCGCCTTCGCCCATTCCTTGCGCGTCGCGAGCGTGTTCACCACTTCCGGGCGCAGGGCTTTGGGGAAATCCTTCCAGTTATCGAGCAGCGCGGGGACGATCTTCGGGTGATCGTACGCGGCGAGCGCCCGCACCACTTCGGCGCGGACCAGTTCGGACTTGTCCGCGGTGAGGGCGCTGAGCAGAACGGGCACCGCCTCGGGCACTTTGAGCGCCGCGAGCTGGCGCGCGGCCTCGGCCCGCTGCTCCTCGGTGAACTTCGTGCTGAGCAAGGTACCGATCGCGCGCTTGAGCGCGGCCGGGTCGCGGAAGCTGACCGCGATCTTGTTCGCCAGGGCCGTGAGCTTGGGGTTGTTGTCCTTCGCGATCTCCGCTTGCAGCGCGGCCCACGCATCCGGCGCGTTCACCGATTGCCCCGCGAGCGCGACCGACAGCCCTTCGAGCGCCTTCTCGCGACTGGCCGCGTCTTTCAGCTTCGCCACAAACTCGACGCACAGCTTCAGGTCGACGGAGTTGCCGGTGGCAACGAGCCGGCGCATCACCTTCGGCACGATGGCGTCGCGCACGAACTCGTTCTTGGGCGATTCGGTGACGAGCCACGCCAGTTCTTCCTGAACTGACGAGACGGGAGCTTCGGCCGCCGGAGGCCGCCCCTTCTCCTTGCGCTCGCGGCTCGCTTTCGCCACCACCTTCTCATACGCGAGCCACACCAACTGCGGGATGACCGGGTCTTTCGCGTCCTCCTTGCGAGCCATCAACGCGCGAAGAATGGGTGTCACGTCGTGTTTGTCCGCGAGCCGGAGCGCGGCTGAGGCGACCTCGCGCCTTACTGTTGCAGACTCCTCTCCTGCAGCTCTCGCCAACACTCCGACGATGTCGTTCACGAGGTTCGGATGCTCGGAGTTCATCCGCATGGCCCAACCTGTGAGCACGGAAATGGTGTGCGGAAGCGGCGGAAGTTTGCCGCGTTTGAGAATGAGGTCCGGGAGCTTCTTTCGCTCGTCACCCGCGTCCAACTGCGATTGGAAAGCGAGGAACTTCCAGAACATCTCAAGGTCGTCTGCCTCTAGCGTAAGGTCGCGAACTTCCTTGGCGGCTCCCTGGCAGAGCAGTCGAAGGGCGGTGCGGCGCTCCCACGGGTTATCGCTGCCCTCGACCAGTGCGATGAGCTCCTTCTCTTTCTTCTTCCCCAAATCCTCGACCTTCTTCGTCTTCGTGCCCTTGAGTTGGATGCGGTAGACGCGGCCGCGTTCGTAGTCCCAGTCGTCGGGCTTGGTCTGGTGGCACGGGTTCTGGTCGTGCCAGTCGATCAGGTAGATGTCGCCCGCCGGACCCCACTTCATGTTGATCGGGCGGACGTTCTTGTCGCCGCTCACGAGGAAGTCGTCGCCGCGGCTCGCGGTGTAGGTGCTGCCGTTCGGCTTCAGCACGTTCTGCTTGATGCTACAGCCGTGGATGCTGCCGAAGATGACGCTGTTCTGGAACCGCTTGGGCATGTGCGGCACGTCCAGCGAGATGAGGCCCGCGTGCGCCCAGCCGCTTTCCTTGTGGAAGGTGTGGTCGCAGATTTCGTTCAGGTAGCCGTAGACGTGCGGGTTGAAGCTCGCGCCCGCCTGGCGCTTGTAGATGCCGCCGGGCACGATGTGGTACAGGTGCGGGATCACGCAGCACGCGAGGATGAACTGCCCGTCGGTGTTGCGCCAGTCCATGCCCCACGGGTTGCTCGTACCCTCCGCGAAGATCTCGAACTTCTTGAGCTTCGGGTGGTAGCGCCAGATGCCGCCGTTGATGCGGGCCTCCGGGCCGTCGAGCTGGCCCGCCGGCTTCACGGCCGAGTTGGTGAAGATGCCGTGCAGCCCGTACAGCCAGCCGTCCGGTCCCCACGGGAACGTGTTCAGCGTCTCGTGCGTGTCCTGACTGCCGAAGCCCTTCAACAGGATCTCGAACTGGCCCGGCTTGTCGTTCTTGTTCTCGATGAAGTACAGGTACGGGGCCGCGCCCACGAAAACGCCGCCGTGCCCGACCTCGATACCCGTGCAAAGATCGAACGCGCCGAGATTGGCCTTCTTCCGCTCTTCGGGAACGGGGAAGTCCTTCCCCTCCGCGAACACGGTGCGCTTGTCGCACACACCGTCGCCGTCGGTGTCTTCGAGGATCACGATGCGGTCGCGCGGGGCTTTGCCCGGCGGCGTGCGCTTGGGGTACTCGAAGCACTCCACAACCCAGATGCGGCCCTTCTCGTCGATGGTGAACGCCACGGGGTTGATGCAGTCCGGCTCGCCGGCGAACAGCTTCACCTCGAACTCGTCGGCCACCTTGAACTTGGCAACCGTTTCCGCCGGCTTCAGGTACGGCTGCCCGGACCCTTTGCGGTTGTCGAACCCGAACTCCTTCTGGGCGCACAGGCGAGCGGGGGGCGTCAGCCCCCCGAGGGCGACGAGTAGCGTCAGGCCGAACGCGACAGAGAAGCGGCGCATGGGGGCATCCTTCACAAGAAGAGGCGTGAAGGAAGATGGTACGCCACAGGAAGGGCGCAGAGAAGCGAAGAAACCCCACCCCCGGCCCCCCCCCTGTGCGGGGAGGGGTG
>SXHE01000108.1 GCA_005773755.1 Planctomycetia bacterium | reverse complement strand
GGGCACGCTGGTTCGGCTGTGTTCTACTACGAGCTGGTGCGCCGCCGGTACGCGGGCACCAAATACTCTGAACAGGCGACCGAGCGCCAGGCGTACCTCATCAAGCGGATGCAGGACGGCAAGCCGGAACCGGGCACGGACCCCTACGCCATCGTGAAGGCCAAGTTCGACGAGGTGTGGGGCAAGAAGCCCGCGGTCGAGGACAAGGACCGCGCCCGGCCCGACCCGAACTTGGTGCCCGCCGGCGGTGTGACGCCCGATGCGGCCCGCGGCGCGCGACCGTAACAGAAGCTCGCGAAGCCGCAAGCGGCTGCCGCTTACTCCCAACCCGAACCCCATGCTCAACCGCCGCCGATTCCTGACGCTCGCCGCGCTCGCGCCGCTCGTAACCGGGTGCCGCGGCGGGTTCAAGTTCCTCGGCTACGATGTCGGGGCCGGGGCGCTCTACGACGAGAACATCAAGACCGTTTACGTCCCGCTGTTCAACAACCGCGCGTTCCAGACGACCCCGTACCGCGGGTTCGAGGTGGACGTGACCCAGGCCGTGATCCGCGAGATCGGCAAGACGACCACGTTCCGCGTCACGTCCGATTACACCCGCGCCGACACCGAACTGCTCGGCAACATCGTCTCCATCACGAAGACGATCCAGAACGTGAACCAACTGAACTTCCTGCGCGAGGGCGAGGTTCAGGTCATCGTCGAGGTGGTCTGGCGCAACCTGAACACGGGCGAGATACTGTCGAACCCGCGACAGCGGCCGGGGCGCGCCGTGCCGAACCCGCTCATCGACGCGCCGCCGCCGCCGTTCGACCCGAACGTGCCGCTCCCGCCGGAGGTCAAGCCGCCGGACCAGCCGCGCCCGGTGCGCCTGCTCGCGACCGGCCGTATGATTCCCGAACTCGGCGAGACCAACGCGAGCGCCAGCCAGCGCGTCCACCAGCAGATCGCCGTGCAGATCGTCTCGATGATGGAAAAGAAATGGTAGGCGAACGGCCGGCGTTTCTGCTAGTCCCTCACCGGCCGGCTCACACCGGCCGTTCGCCTACATGCTGATCCGCCGGTACGTGTCGTCCACGACCCAGTGAAACGCGGTCAGGTGGATCGATTCCACGATGCCCATGTCGTCGAGTGGGACGTGCAGCCCGTGGTGCGCGAGGCCGCGCAGCTTGCCGCCGCTGAACCCCGTGCAGCCGTAGGTGGTCAGCCCGTGGGCGTTCGCCCACTCGACCGCGCGGATGATGTTCGGGCTGTTCCCGCTGCCGCTGATCGCGACCAGCAGATCCCCCGGCGACGCCAGGTTCTTCAACTGCTCCACGAACACGCGGTCGAAGCCCTCGTCGTTGCCCCACGCCAGGATGTACGGCGTGTTGTCCGTCAGGCTCAACACCTTGAGCCGCTTCTTCGTGTCGTCGTCGAAGAACTTGCGGTGCAGCGTGCCCTTGCCCATGTCCTCGCAGAAGTGCGACGCGTTCGACCCGCTGCCGCCGTTGCCGATCACGAACACGAACCGCCCCGCGGCGTACCGCTCGTGGACCAGTTCGGACAGCTTCTGGATTTCGTCGGGGTCGATGCGGCCGAGTTCCTGGGCCACGCGGTCGAGGAACTGCTTCGGGTTCATCGTCGAGCCGATCATGGGTCGTTCTCGTTCGTGGAGGTTCAGAACGGTTTGAGGGTGGCGAGTGCCGGAAGATTCACGAACCGGGCGGGGGCGAGCGTGTACAGCGGTAGGGACTGTTCTATCGCGGTGTCCGCAACAATGGCATCGTCGGGCAACGTCCGTTAATACGGGAGCGTCGCCACCAGGCTCGGAACACCCGCAAACCGCACCGGGGACAGCGTGTACAGAGGCACCCCGTGTTCGAGCGCCGTCGCCGCGATGATGGAGTCAGACGCCGTGAGCGCGGTCGGAAGCGAGATCGCGTCGAGCAAATCGGAGGCGCGGCGGGCAATCGGCGCGGTCAGTTCGAGTACTTGCATTGTGCCGACATATCGGCGGGCGAGTGCGCGCTCCGCATCGGACGCGCAACCACTGAGTAGCTCAAGTATCGTAATTCGACACAGCTGCGCCGCACCGGACTGATTGAGCGCAATGAAGAACCGTGTCGCAGGTGGGTGCCCGCGCAGACAGGCCCTCATCAGTTCCGCGTCGAGCAACCCCAATGTGAGCGCACTGTTCACGCGGCCCTCTGTGTCGGCGCATCCGAATCGGGACTACTACCTTCCTGGCGACCCTCAGCCAACGCGGTCGCATCGCGAACGATTGCTTCGACTAACGCGATCCGCTCCGGTGCGGCCTTCACCTGCCAATCCGGATCGTCCATCAGGTCGAGCCGGTTGAGGGCGGTGAGGAGCGTGCGCTTGTGCGTGTCGTCGGGCGTGCTGTCGGCGACCGTGACCGCCGTTCCGTCGGGTAAACCGAGCGGTTCGTCCAGAACCACTTGCCCGTTCCTCACAACCCCTTGCACACACACGCGGTTCATCGATAGTCCTCCTGCGTTTGCCGAACTTTACCCCACGCGAAGCGCACGGGCCATCCCAACCGCGGTGCCGCACCGCGTAGAATGGTCCCGTCACCCTTCCGCTCGTCACGGCCTACCCATGCCACGAGACCTGATCCTCGGCACCGCCGGGCACATCGACCACGGCAAGACCTCGCTGGTCAAGGCGCT
>SXHE01000107.1 GCA_005773755.1 Planctomycetia bacterium | reverse complement strand
TGGTGCCGGGCTGGTCACCGTATTCTTCTCCGAGAAACCCGTCGTTTGGGAACGCGGCCGTGACCGCGTCGCGGATCAGCTTCTCGGCGGACTTGTCCGCGACCGTGACCGGGCTGCTGTCGGCCTTGTGCTCGACCTCGAACGTGGACTCGTAGTAGGTGCGGGCCAGATCACCGGCCTTGTGCGCCGCGCTCACGGCCAGGTCGTACCGCGTTCGCCAATCAGCTTGCATTGCGGATTTCGGAATGAGGAATGAGGAATAGAAACCAAAGGCTGGGATACGGCCGTGGTCTTCGGTCTTCAATTCCGCGATCCGAAATCCGCATTCCGCAATTCATGCGGCCGGCGGGTGGGCTTTGGCGTAGGCGGCGCAGCCGACGATGCCGCTGTCGTCGCCGAGCGCGGCGGGCACGCACCGCACGCCGGTCGCGGCACCGGGCAACGTGTACCGCTGGGCGATCTCCCAGATGCGCTCGATGAAGGTGTCGCCCAGCGCGCCGGTCACACCGCCGCCGATCACGACCACTTCCGGGCTGATGAAGTTGACGAGGCCGCCGATGGCCGCGCCCAGCGCGCGGGCCGCGTCGTCCACCAGTTCCACCGCGACCGGATCGTCCTTCTGGTAGTACTCGGCGAGTTGCGAGCTGCGGACGCCTGCCAGATCGACGCCCTTCCACTCCTTGCGGACCCGCTTGGGCGAGTCGTCCAGCTTCTCCTTCGCGCGCTTCATCATGTATTTGCGGCCTGCGATGCTTTCGAGTGACGCGCCCTGTCGCCAGTGGATCACGAGGTGGCCGATCTCGCCGGCGTTGCCGTTGAACCCGGTGAACAGGTCGCCGTTGAGGATCATGCCGCCGCCGACGCCGGTGCCGACGAACACGCCGAGCACGTTCCTCGCGCCCTTCGCCGCGCCGTGGGCGAACTCGCCGTAGGTGCCCATGCGCACGTCATTTTCGAGGACGATGGGCCACTGCCATGAGGCCGGCACGAGGGGCTTCAGGTCCACGTCGCGCCAGTCCAGGTTGGGCGCGAACTTCACCTTCGTGGTGCCCAGGTCGATCTGACCGGGGATGCCGACGCCCATGCCGCGGATCTGGGTCGCGTCGATGTTGGCCTCGCGCACGACGGCTTCGACGGCCTTGCCCAGGTTGGCGACGACGCCCGCCGGCCCGCCCTCGGGTGCGGTCGGCTGTTTGGAGCGCGCGAGCAGTTTCAGGTCGTCGTCGAATAACCCGGCGAGAATCTTGGTTCCGCCGAGATCGACGCCGAGCCAGTATCCGGTACTCATGCCGGGCATTCCCGTGAGATGGCGAGTCGCGTCCGGGCGCGGGCGTACCGTCCTGGTGCGAGGCTATTGTAAGATCAGCCCGCTCATACACAACGGGTAAACGGGCCGGAGGTCAAGCGAAAAGTGCCGCGAACGCTCTTCGCGCGTTCTTCACAAATCGTGCCACCTTCTCCGCGTCCTTCACGCCGGGCGAACTCTCGACGCCGCTGGCGACGTCCACGCCCCAGGGCCGAACCCGCGCGATGGCCTCTTCGACGTTGTCCGGCGTGAGACCACCGGCCAGCACGACCGGCGCACCGGGGTCGAAGCCCGCGAGCAGTTCCCACGGGGCCGCGTGCCCGGTGCCGCCCATCTGCCCTTCGACATGAGAGTCGATCAGCACCGCGGCCGGGGCGCGGTCCGACGCGGTCGCGGCGGCGACGAACCGCCGGATGTGCTCCAGGCCCGCGGCGTCCTTCACGCGGAAAGCCGGGACGTGTGCGAACGGGACCGTGTCTTCCTCCGGCGGCGCGTCGTCGTAGGTCTGCACCGCGCGCAGGCCCAACTGGTACGCGACCGCGCACACCTGGCGTAGCGGCGCGCCAACGAACACGCCCACGGGCGCGGTGAACGCCGGCAGCGCCTTGATGAGGGCCACGGCTTGCTGCGGCGAAACGTAGCGCGGCGACTTGGCGTAGAAGTTCAGCCCGACCGCGTCGGCCCCGGCGTCGGCCGCGCGGCGCGCGGCGTCGGGCGTGGTCACGCCACAAATCTTGATGCGAGACATTTGGCTCAATTCGCGTAGCGGAACTCGGCGGAGGCGAACAGCGCGTGGAACAGCGCGGCCCAGGCGTCCTTCTCGGCCTTGCCTTCCAGGAACCGGGCGGCGACCGCGCGCTCGCCGGCGGTCGGCGCGCGGCCGAGCGCGAGCCGGTACGCGCGCGTAAGCCGGGCCGCGTCGTCGGCGTGTTTCTCCGCGAGCAGCCGCGCCGCCGCGTGCTTCGACTGGTCGAGTACGAACGGGCTGTTCATCATGTACAGCGCTTGCGGGGCGACCGTGCCGCTGTTGCGCCGGCCGGTCACGGTGCTGGGATCGGCCGCGTCGAACACCTCCAACATTTCCGGCAGCGCGTTGCGGAACTGCGGCAGGTACACGCTGCGGCGGTTGGAGGTCGCCTTGTAGCCGTAGTCCGCGGCGAGCGACATGGCGAACGTCGGCCCACCGCGCGCCAGGTCGAGTTGCCCGCTGACGCTCAGGACGGTGTCGCGAATCGCTTCGGCTTCGAGCCGGCGGCGGTTAGCGCGGCCAAACAACCGATTCTCCGGGTCCGCAGCCAGCGCCGCGGCATCGGCGGTCGAGCCTTGCCGGTAGGTGCGACTGAGCACCACGGCGCGGACGAGTTTCTTCACACTCCAGTCCTTTTGGAAGCTAAGCGCGAGGTGGTCGAGCAACTCCAGGTTCGAGGGGAGTTCGCCGGTGGTGCCGAAATTGTCCACGGTGCGAACGATGCCGTCGCCCATGAGCCAGTGCCAGACGCGGTTCGCCATCACCCGCGCGGTCAGCGGGTTGTTCGCGGACGCGATCCACTGCGCGAGCTGCACGCGCCCGCTTTGCGATTTCGGAACAGCCGGTGGCGTGCCGTGGACCGCGACCGTGAGGAACCCGCGCGGCGCGGGTTCGGTCAGATTGTGGACGTTGCCGCGAACGTGAACCCTCGTGTCCTCGATCACCTTCTCCTCGATCACAGACATCACGAGATCACGTTTCGGCCCGCCGTCTACGAGCTTCTTCAGTTCCGCTTCGAGCGCCTTCACGTCATCCGGTTGCTTCGCCTCCTTCTTGTCGCCGCCCTGCTCTTTCTTGTCGAGCGACAGGAACACGACCGCGTCCGGGCAGACGTGGCCCTTCGTGTCCTCGTTTGACACGATCACATAGGCTTGGCCGCCCTTCTCGAAGCGGTACTCGCCCAGTGAGATGAACCTCCCGTCGAGAGGCGGAGACTTCTTCATGTCCACCTCGACGGTCTTCTCGCCGTCGGCGCTAAAAACGTGAACCGGCAC
>SXHE01000106.1 GCA_005773755.1 Planctomycetia bacterium | reverse complement strand
TCGCGCTCGCCTGCGGCTCGCGGCTAACGAGCTTACTTGGTTACTTCCCGCCCACCACGGCCACCCGCGCGGGCGACTTGTCCACGTCGTCCAGTTCGATGCGCACGTCCTCGGTGCGCTTCGAGCGGTCGATGAGGACCGTGACCGTCTGCACGCCGGTCTTCAGGTCGAGGACCGTTTCCGGCTTCACTTCCACCGGGGTGTTGCCGACGTAGACCGTTAGCCCGGCGACCGCGTTGAACTTGAGTTTCGCAGTGCCCGCGGTGGTCACGTCGAGTTGGAACCGCAGGACGCTCTGCGCCGCGGTGTCGTTCCACACGGTGAACTTGGGCAGGTCCGCCAGCGGCAAATCGCCGCTCACCTTGCCGTAGGCGGAACCCCACGCGAACGGGTTGTCGGCCTCGGCCGCGGCACTCACCCGCGTGCGGCGGAACAGGTTCAGGTTCGCCGCCGTCGGGTCGATCACCTCCCACCGGCGCACCAGCCGGGCCTTGCTCGGTGCGTAGTCGCCGCCGACCTTGCCCAGCTCGCTCATGAACTTCACGAGGTCCGCGAACTCCTGTTTCGTGAGCGATTCGGTCAACCCTTCGGGCATCAGCGACTTGGTGGACTTGCTCCGCTCGGCCACCTCCGTCGTGCGCAGGATCACGTCCTTGTCTTCGGCCGTGCGGAGCGTCAGCATCCCGTTTGCCTCACTCACCTTGATGCCCTGCACGACGCGCTCGCTCGCGGTCACGACGCGGGTCACGTCGAACCCTTCCTTGATTTGCTTGTGCGGGAGGAGCAGGGAATCGACGAGGTAGTCGGGCTGGGCGCTCGCGCCGATGCTGGTCATGTCCGGGCCGACGCGCCCGCCGGCCCCGGCGTAGGCGTGGCACGCGATGCACTGTAGCTCTTTGCGGCGGTACACCAGTTCGCCGCGGGCCGCGTTGCCGGTCTTCATCGCGTCGGCCGCGAGCGCTTTCACCTCGTCCGCGGTGGGCGGCTTGGGCGGCGCGCCGAGGTCGCCGGCCTTCGTGAGCGCCGCGGCCAACTCGTTCGCCGGCTGGCCCGACGCGCGGATCGCTTGCAGGCCGATCTTCGCCACGTCCTTGGGGAGCTTGGTGCCCGCGAGCGCTTCCGACAGACTGACGTTGCCGTACTTGCGGGTGACGAACGCGGTGAACAGGTCGGCGAGGCCCTCGTCGGCCTTCGCGGTGGGCAGGTACTTCGCGGCCTCCTTCGCGGCAACGGGGGTGTCCATCGCCGCGAACGTGGCGAGCGCGAGCCGGCGGGTGTCTTCCTTCTGGTTCGCGCCGCAGGCGTGCTGGACGAACTCCTTCGACTTGCCGCCCATCGAGACGAGCGCGTCGAACGCCGCGAGCCGGTCCTCGACGGGCGTGGCCTTCTCCGGCACCGCGACGGCCTCGATCTTCGCGCGAAGCGATTCGATGCGCCAGAACCCGGCGAGCCGGACGGCCGCGCGCCGGGCCGCGTCGTTGTCCGAAGCCATGAACTCTTCAAGCGGTTTCAGTTCAGCCTTGTCCGGCGGACCGATGCGCCGCACCCGCACGGCGTCTTCCAAACCGACGAGGAGCCGCGCCCGCTCCGGTTCGGTCAGCGCCTTGTCGGTGCGCGCGTACGCGAGCAGCTTGCCCATGTGTTCGGCCTCGCCAACCTGTGCGAGCAGCAGCCACATGCCGATCAGGTTCTCCTTCGGCAGTTTGCCGCCCTGAATGAGCGCGTACACCGGCTTCGCGGTCTCCTTGTTGCCGATGGCGTTGAGCGCGAACGCGAGCTTCTTCGCGTCGCCGCCGAACGTGAGCTTGCCGGCCTGGAACTCCGGCAGCCAGTACGGTTCGAGTTCGCGCACCGTCAACCACAGCGCGTAATCGAGGTTGCGGTCCATTTGCTTATCTAGCGCGGCGAGAGCTTGGGCGACCGACGCCGGATCGCGCCATGTAATCGACGCGCGAACCGCTTCGAGTCGGACGCGCGGGTTCGCGTCGGTGGTCAGGTTCCAGAGCATTGTCGGCAGCGCGAACCCGTGCGGGTTTTGGCTCTTGAGCCGGACCGCGGCGGCACGCACTTCCGGTGCTTTCGCGCGAAGCAGCTCGGTGGCGAGCACGTCGCTCCCGTCCGCGCCGAGGCCCGCGAGTACCCACGCCCCTTCGAGTTGCTCGGCCTCGGTGCGCTCACCCTGCAACCAGATTTTCAGTGCCGGCAGCACCTTCTCTGCACCGCGTTCCTTCAGCACGCGCTTCGCCATCTGGCGGGTCCACTGTTCGGGGGCTTTCAGCGCGTCCAGCAGTTCGGGGACGGTCGCATCGACCAGCTTCGGCGGCTTGACGAGGTCGCGGCCCTTCGCGGTCACGCGCCAGATGCGGCCGTGGGTCTTGTCGCGGCGCGGGTCGCGGACGTCCACCTCGCCGTGCTGGATGATCGGGTTGTACCAGTCGGCGATGTACAGCGCGCCGTCCGGCCCCATCTTCACGTCGATGGGCCGGAACGCCGGGTGGTTACTCTTGATCACTTCCGTCATTTCGCGCGAGGCGAACGTGCTGCCGTCGTCCTTCAGCTTGAAGCGGCAGACGCGGTGGCCGCGGAAGTCGTTGGTGATGAGGTCGCCCTGCCAGTCGTCCGGGAAGTGCCGGCCGCTGATGACTTCGAGGCCGCAGTACTTGGGGCTGCCGGGGTTCAGGCCGTGCAGCACGCGCTGCGCGTGCGGCCCCTGGCTGGTCAGGTAGTAGCCGCCGGGCACGACGTGGTTGATGCCCTCGCCGCCCGCGCCGTCGGTCGCCAGCGATTGCCCGTACTTGTCGAAGGCGTGACCCCAACTGTTCACCCAGCCGCGGGCGAAGATGTCCAGTTCGGTCTTGTCCGGGTTGAAGCGCCAGATGCCGCCGGCGTTCAGCCGCTTCACGCCCGTCGGCGTTTCGATGTGGCTGTGAATGTAGATGGACTGGTTGAAGTACAAGCGGCAGTCCGGCCCCCAGCGGAACGTATGGATGATGTGGTGCGTGTCCTCGGTGCCGAAGCCGCTGAGCAGCACGCGTTTCTTGTCGGCCTTCTGGCCCGGCTTGCTCGCGCTCAGGTGAACCAGTTCGGTGCTGTTGGCGACGTACACGCCACCGTCGCCCGGTTCGAGGCCGGTGGGGATCAAGAGGCCGTCGGCGAACACGGTCGTCTTGTCGGCCTTGCCCGCGCCCTTCGTGTCTTCGAGCACGATGATCTTGTCGTTGGCCTTCTCGCCGGGCTTGATCTGCGGGTAGTGCTCGCTGCTGGCGATCCACAACCGCCCCTGCGCGTCCCAGTTCATCTGGATCGGCTTCGCCAGCAGCGGGTCCGCGGCCCACAGCGTCACCTCGAAGCCGGGCGCGACGGTGAACGTCTTGCGCTCCAACTCCGGGTCCGGGTCGGGCACGACCGCCTTCGGCTGCGCAATGGCGAGCGACGGCGAGAGGGCGACGAGAAGTAGGGTGAGGTATCGCA
Source organism: Planctomycetia bacterium (assembly GCA_005773755.1). Classification (GTDB taxonomy): domain Bacteria; phylum Planctomycetota; class Planctomycetia; order Gemmatales; family Gemmataceae; genus Gemmata. The sequence goes on along the minus strand of SXHE01000106.1, from coordinate 2,074 downwards.
TGGTGGGGAGGATGGTTGGGGTTTGGTGCTGGCGAACCCGGAGCGTAAGCGACGGGGTATAGCGTCCCCCGTCGCTTACGCTCCGAGTTCGCCAAGATGTGGTCGAGTTACTTCTTCATCTCTTTCCGCAGCTTGGCGATTTCCTCTTCGCCCTTCGCGATGAACGGGTCGAACTCGGCCATTTCCTTCGCGTTGCGCCCCTGCTCGTGCTTGCGGAACCCGGTCAGGTACGTCTCGTTCTGGGGCCGCCACTTGTTGAAGAACTGCTCGTTCTTGGCGACCACGGCCTTGCGGATCGCTTCGACCTTCTCGGTGGGCAGGCGCGCGTCCTCGTGGCCCAGCGCGAACCGGAAGCCGTGAGCGGTTTGGTCGTAGCCCTTCTCGTTCAGGTGCATCCCGTTGTCGCTGAAGTTGCTAAAGTCCGGGTGAATCTGGTACAGGTCCGCGAAGTAGTGCTCGCGCTTGGCGGCGATGTCGCGAATGGCCTCGCGGTACAGGGCGAGCTTCTCGTTCATCGGCTTCGGGTCGGGCAGGCTGGGCGACTTGAAGAACCGCATCGGCGAGAACAGCACCACGCGCGCGTTCGCGGGCTTGAGCGCGTTCAGCAGGTTGTTCATCCCTTTCGTGAACCGCTCGACACCGTTCGGCCCGGCGAACGCCTCGTTCGTGCCGTAGCTGATGAAGATGACCGTGGGCTTGAGGGCCAGCGTCGGCTCGATGATCTGCTTGAAGCACGCGGCCGGGTTGTTGAAGTCGAACCGGCCGCGGGCCTCGCCGAACACGGTGTCGCCGCTCCAGCCCAGGTTGCGGAACGTGACGTTCTTGTCCGGGTTCGCGGCGATCAGCGCCGCCTCCCAGTAGCCGTACCGCTGCTCGCGCTCGACCATTGTGCCGCCGAGCCACACGACGCGGTCGCCGTCCTTGAACTCGAAGGCTTTGGGCGCGGCCGGTTGCGCGATCAGCAGGGCGAACGCGGCGGAGAGGAACATAGAGGCACCTCGCGGCGGGGGTAAGAATCAAGGTAGGCGGTCGCGGTCGCGGTTGACAGCCCCGACCGGTTGTGTATTAGTGTCGCACTCGAAAACTCTATCGACCGAATCGCGACGGCGGGCAGGGATGCCGAACCGACGACAGTTGTTGAACTACGCGCTGGGGGTGGGGGTCGCCGCGGTCGCGGTGGTGCCGCCGCTGGTGGCGTACCGCGCGCAGTACATCCACGCCAAGCGGTTCCGCGAGGTCGAACCGGGCAAGCTGTACCGGTCCGGGCAGATGACCGCGAACGGCTTCCGCGAGACGATCCAGAAGTACGGCATCAAGACCGTCGTGAACCTCCAGCACGAGCAACCGGACCCGGTGCTACCGGACGGCTGGATGGGCAAGGGCCACGTGCGCGAGAGCGAGCTGTGCGCGCAACTCGGCGTTACCTACAAGCTGATTACGCCCGACGTGCTCCCACCGGGCAACAAGCTCGAAGACGAGCCGCCCGCGGTGACGGAGTGGCTCGCGCTGCTCGAAAAGGACGAGAGCTACCCGATCCTGTTGCACTGCAAGGCCGGGCTGCACCGCACGGGCCGGCTCACCGCGATCTACCGCATGGAGTACCACGGGTGGAGCGCGGGCGAGGCCCTGCGCGAGTTGCGGGCCAACGGGTACGGGTTCGTCGCGGCCAGCGAGCGCGACGACTTCGTCGTTCAGTTCGTCCAGAACTACAAGCCGAAGGGCAAGCGCGGCACGAACCCGGCCACCGGGATCGCGCCGAAGGCGGAAGGGGTGCGCCCGTGATGTCCACCCTCGACCGCATGTTGCTCCTGACCTACTTCCGCTCCTACGCGATCGTGTGCGTGTGTCTGATCGGGCTGTACACGGTCCTTGACCTGTTCACACACCTCGACGACTTCGTGAACAAGCCCGGCGGGTTCGCAGCTTCGGTCCGGCACACGGTCACCTACTACGGCTACCGCGTCCCGCAAGTGTTCGACATGATGGCCGAGTTCCTGACGCTCGCGGCGGCGACGTTCACGGTGTCGTGGATGCAGAAGAACAACGAGCTGCTGCCGCAACTGTCGGCCGGCAT
>SXHE01000105.1 GCA_005773755.1 Planctomycetia bacterium | reverse complement strand
ACTCCAGGCCACCTGCCGGATCGCGCAGGGTTACGCCGCGACCACCGGCCGCCCACACGGGGTCGGGCTGATCGTCAACGGCGGCTACTTCTGCACCGAACTCCAGTACCTGGAAGCGCCGGACGTGCTGGTGCCCGATCCGAAAGTGCTCGTCGCGACGGCGACCAACCCGACCGGCGTCAACGGCCCGCGGGTCGAGCTGTTCTACGAGGTGTACAACGGCTCCGAAACGAGCATCGACCCGCGGGACGCCGGGGCCAGCCCCGCGGTCATTCCCCCGCGCGGCACGATCAAGACCCGCCACTGCTACATCCGCGGCCTGACCGCGGAGCAGAGAACGCAGGTTGTGGACCGCGCGACGCTGTCGCTCCCCGCGGTCGGCGTCTGGTCCCGGATCCGGTCCACGATCGGCGCGGTGCCCGGCCAGCCGGACGAAGTGATCCTCGAAGTGTACCCGGACGCCTTCATGGGCGCGACGACGAGCTACCGGTCGTACCACTTCGGCATCTACGGGGTTCCGGTTCCGATGCTGGCCGAGCCGACCGTGCCGCTGCCCAAAGACATCGCGGTCGATCTGGAAGTGAGTTCGCCGCCGCTGCCCACCCCCGGCACGAACTACGAGATCATGTTCGCCCCGAACGGTCAGCCGCTCGGCACCCGGAACATGGCGACCAACACCAACGGCTATTTCTTGGTGCGCGACACCAGCAAGTTCAACGGGAGCCTCCGGGTGATCGGCCCGGCACTGGGGGCCGCGTTCCGGCAGGGCGGAGAGATGCAGATCGTGGGCGTTCGGGCCGGCGGGTTCGTCGGCGTCGCCCCGGCGATGCCGGCCGACGACAGCGGCAACTATTCCGCCCAGTACCCGGACCTGTTCTCGCTGGCCCGCGAGCAACTGAACCGCTGACGCCAGAACGCGCGCCGATTTTTGGCGCGCGGCCCGCACCGGCATAGGGTGGTGTGGGCGGCGACCCGCGGACCGAGCCGAACCGCAGCGAGGACGACCGATGTTCCTGACCACGACCGCGAACCCGGCACCGAAGCGCCGCGGGGCCACGCTGCTCGAAGTGCTGATCGGGTTCCTGATCCTGAGCGTCGGCGCGGTCAGCGTGTTCACGCTGTTCCCGTTCGCCGCGCTCACGGTCAGCTTCGCGATGAAGGACGACCGCACCACGACCTGCGCGATCACCGCCGACGCCATCATTCGCGACACGCACCGGCAAGTGGTGGAAGCGGGCGATACGGGCACGACCGAGCCGTACCACCACCTGATGGACAACCCCGGCGATTTCGCGCGGAGTCCGACCGGCGCGGCATCGGGGCTTCCCCCGCTCACGAAACTCGATTCGGGGCCGAGCTACCCCGTGTATGTGGACCCGATGGGGAACGTCGCCGGGCGCGGCGCGGTGGGCGACTTCGGCGCGGCACGGGTTCCGCGCGTCACACTCGGGATCGTACTCAACCAACCCGCCACCGTTCAGCAAGCGTTCTCCCAGCGGCTGTGCAGCCAGATGGACGGCCTGTCGTTCGACGAGAACGGCGTCGTGCAGCCCGGCGTGGACATGCGCGAGATGCGGTACAACTTCGCGTGGATGCTCCAGCGGCCCTCGAACCGCGACCGGTTCACGGTGCGCCAACAGGTGATCGTCTACGACCGGCGCGCCCACCTGTACGCGCCGTCCGGGTCCGAGGTCGTGTCCGGCCGGGGCGCGGTCACGCTCACTCCCGGTGAAACCACCATCACCGGCGTGCCGCTCAACTTCGAACTGCGCAAGGGCAGTTGGGTGCTGGACGCGGGCGACCCGGAAGGCGGCGTCTTGCGGCACGCGGAGTTCTACCGCGTCGTGAGCATCAACGAGGTGGCCGGCAGTTACACGATCGAAGTTCACAAGCCCGTGACGCGGCCGGACGGCCTGCCCAACGGCTACAACGCCCGACTCGTGTTCATTTCCGCGATTGCCGACGTGTTCGAGCGGCCCCTGCTGACCGCCAGCAACTAGCAGCGCCCGTTCCGGTTCCCGACCCGTACCGCCCGCGCCCGACGCGAGAGGACGACCGATGATCCGCACGACCGGCACCCGACGACGCGGCACCAGCCTCGTCGAGGTCATGATCGCCGCGGCCATGCTCATGATGGGCATGTGGTTGCTCGTCTGGCTGTACCAACAGGGCATGAACGCGTTCCTGACGGCCAAGGCGCAGGCGCACCTGACCTCGCAAGAGCGCATGGTCGCGGCGGTGATGACCACGGACCTGTCGCGGGCGCACTTCCTCGAAGACGAGTCGAAGCCCAACCGCGGGCGGCGCGTCAGCGACCACGACCTCCGGTTCACAACGACGTACGTTCCGCCGCGCGCCGGGTACTTCTGGGCCCGCAGCCGCGCGCACGGTGGCGGCGTGTACCCCGACTACTGGGGCAGTCGGTACGAGGCGACGGGCGACGGGGGTGATTCCTCGCGCTCGGTCGACCACGCCCTCCAGTTCACGGCGCTCGTGCCCGGCGGGCCGGACCACCTGATGTACGGGGCCGAAGTGCCCGCGCGCAGCGGGGCGCAGTGGTACGGCACCGCCGCCGAGATCACCTACGCGCTCGTGCCCGGCTTCCGAACGACACCCAACGGGGCCCCACTTTACGATCTGGTTCGGCGTCAGCGCCTCGCGGCTCGAACCACCGACGACGCCCCGTCCTACCAGCCGATCATCGCGGCGTACAGCGCGACCGACCGGGTCGACGAGGTGATGACCGTGAGCGGCGGGACGATGCGGACGCTCGCGGACCTGACGCACCCCGCGAACCGGCTTCGCGCGGCCGACTGGTCGTTGACCGCGGGCCGGCGGGCCGGTGAGGAGCGGTTGATCGGGAACGTGCTCTCGATGGAGATCAAGTTCACCGGCCCCGATACGAACGTCGGGGCCGGCGCGTGGCAGGCCGACCCCAGTTCGCGCCAGTGGCCGCGCCCGCTCCAACCGGTGGTGGCCGGCGCGCCGTCGAACTCCGATTACCCGTACGACTTCCTGCCGTTCAACGGCGAGTTCGACACCTACAGCCGGCAGCTCTCGTTCGCCCCGAACCAGTACGCGACCGCGGCGAACCCCAACGCCCCACTGAAGCCGATTCGCATCACCGGGGTGATGATCCGCATCCGCGTCTACAACGAGCAAAACAAGGCCACGCGGCAGACGACATTTGTGGTTCCACTGTAACGCCCAGGGCTGCTGACCCGCACACGGACACGCCCGGAGAACGAAGCCATGTTTCGGCCGCTAGCACGCTCGCACCGCCGCCCGCACCGCCGTGGCACCAGCTTCATCCTGATCGTCGTGATCATGCTCAGCATCACGGCGGCCAGCGCGGTCGCGTTCGCGCTGTTCGCGATGAACACGCACAAAGTCACCGGCCTTCAGGCGGACGCCGAGGGGCGCGGCGGGAACGTCACGCCGAAGGTGCCGGACCCGACCAACACGGTCAACCGGTTCTTCAGTTCCATCATCTACGACGTCGACGACGACAACATCGACGACCTGAACAACCCGCTGCGCGGCCACAGTTTCGCGGCCTCCATGTACGGCCGGGTGCGCGGCAACACGACCCCGTGGAACGGGGTCGGCACGTTCCACGAGCAGGCGAGTAGTTACCGTTATGGGGTCGCGGCCCCGTTCGGGCTGACCGTCGACCGCGCGCGGATCGTCAACCCCACCCCGATGACGTTCAACGGGGCTCCGTTCATGATCGACCCGGAGTGGATGGGGCACCGAGCGCAGGGCGGCGCGTGGCCCGCCAGCTTCGCCGCGAGTCAGGTCGGGCGCGCCTTCGTCGGCAAGGCCGCGGGCTACAGTTACCCGGACCTCAAGGACTTCTTCCTGGCGCAATACGACCCCGCGACCGGGCAGGTGCTGGTTCCGTCGTTCCACCGCCAAGCGGCGTTCGGTTCGCTCGCGCCGGGCAACGGGAACTGGACCAACGCGGAGGGCCGACTGCTCACGGCGCGCCCGCGGCCGGGGGAACACCCGCAGTTCCCGCGCGTGCCGCAGAACGCCGACGGCAGTTACACCGGCGACGTGCAGAACCTGCCCGGTGGCGTCGGTGCCCAGCGGAACGACAGCCTGTGGATGAGCCTCGGCCTGCCCACCACTTACATCGGCCGGAAGAAGGTTCAGCCGCTGGTGGCCCCGCTCATCATCCCGCTGAACGCTCTGTTCGACGCCAACTCGCACGGCAGCACCTTCGGCGGGAACGCCCACCGTTCGAACCAGGGTTGGGGGCCGTGGGAAGTGAACCCGAGTCACGGCTTGGGCGGCCCCGGTATTCCGGCGGCAACCACCGAAGCCGAGCGGGTGGCCGTAGTCGGGGGCCGCGGGCCGCGCCAGCAGCGCAACGGCCAGAACGCTCGCGCGGCCGCGCCGTACAGCGCGGGCACCCTGCCGAGCTACTCGCCGGTCGCGTGGAACAACTTCAACGTCACGCACCCCGCGTACCCGACGGGTGCGGACCTCTTCGGCATCCCGACGTTCGCCGCCGCCGGGTTCCAGGACCTGAACGACTCCACCGGCGCGCACCCCGCGCTGTACAACCCGACCGAGTGGCCGTCCTCGACCGCGCTCACGAACCGCACCTATCCGGTGGGCGACATCAAGCGGTTCAACCTCCGCTACATCTTCGCCCCCCACTGGTACACGGAATCCGATCTCGGTCAAACCGGGATCGCACGGACCACGCTCGGCAGCACGGCGGCGTTCAGCTTCGCGATCAGCCAGACGACGCGACACGGCTACCGCCTCGACCCGGCGCACGCGAACCGCGGGCTGGTCGCGACGCGCAGTTTCGATCTGGACCGGCCGAAGGTGGTGCCGAACTTCGTCAACGGGGGCGGCGTCGGCGCGGTGCGCGGGCTGGAATACGGCACCGGCCCCGGCGGAACAGAGAAGACCGGCGTTGTCGCGCCCGGCCTGGGCGCAACGATCAACACGTACCCGGCCCCGCAACCGCTCGGCCCGATCACCGACTTCGCACAACCGAACGCCGCCGGCTCGCAACAGTGGTACAGCGCGATGGCCCGGCTCGGCTCGGTGAACGTGAACCGCCCGCTCGCGGACTACCGCAACGACACCACCGCGGCCCTGTCCCCCGGGAACATGGGCAACGAGCCGCTGGCGACGCAGGACCGGCAGCAACTCGCGCGCGACATCTTCGTGCGGTTCGCGGTGGCGCTCGGTGCCAACGCACTCGTGGACCCGAACACCGGCACTTACACGATCGCGGAAGTGCCCGGCACCTCGCAGTACAACGCCCTGCGCTACCTGGCGCAACTCTCGGTGAACATCGTCGATTACATCGACAACGACGACGTGAGCACGGTCTTCGTGTGGAACCCGAACCCGCTGACCGGGACCGCGGACTTCGCCAGCCCCGGCGACGTCGGCAACCGCGTTGTGTTCGGAGTCGAGAAACCGCGGCTGGTCATCAACGAAACCTACAGCGAGGTGGTGAACGACTCCACCACCACCACGAACGGGAACGGCAACGGCAACGGAGGCAACGACCCACCCGCCGCCAACGCGACCGCGCACTTCAAGTTCTGGTTCGAGCTGCTGAACCCGACCACGACCAACAACACGAGCCTCGTGAACGGGTCCGTGGCTCCCCTCGGCACCGGGGCCGTCACGCTGTCGGGGTATCGCATCGAGATCCGCCGCGCGGACCGGCAGACCGGTGTCGTCGGGGGCAATCGGGACGGCAACGGCTCCGTCCAGAACAACCACCTGTACACGAACCCGGCGAACGTGACCGGCAGTTTCGAGCAGACCGCGGGCGCGGCCGACGCGGTGTACACCTTCCCCGCGGTCCCCGCGGCTAACACGCCCGGTGCGGTCAGCCCGAACAACGGGATGTACCGCCCGGCCGCGAACGTACTCGCGGCCAACGGGTTCGTTCTCGTCGGCCCGCCGGCCGCGAACCGCCAAGACAACTTCGCTCCCAACGGCGGCGTGTGGCAGAACAAGATCGGCGACGCGGCCGGCGACCCCACCCCGGCTCCCGGCAGCACCGCCCTGGGTTACTCGATCCCACTGCCGGGGAACAACATCGTCAACGGCACCGAGTTCAAGCGCCACATCGTGCTGCTGCGGCGGCTCGCCAACCCGTACCTGCCGGCGGGGAACAGCAACCCGTACATCACGGTAGACATGATGGACTATGTGCCGACGTTCGACGCGATCAACCGGCTCAACGGCGGCGGGTTGAACCGGAACCCGCACGGGATGATGAATGGTAACGGGTATGACCCCTCGAACGCGCGGTTCTCCATTGGCAAGGTGCAGCCATACGCCGGGTTCTGCTCGCCGACCAACTTCGGCGGAGGCCCGATCAACCACAACACTTACACGTTCCCGAACTCGATGGTTCTACGGCAGACGCTCGCCAACGGGAACGCCCCTCTCCACACGTTCGGCCAGCAGAACGGGGCGACCAACGGGCCGACCGACAGCGGCACCTACGTACCCGGCGCGACCCCGACGCTGACCAACGTGAACGGGGGCGGCGCGACCCGCCCCGAAACGCTGATGACCCCGTTCGACTGGCTGGTTCACATGGACCGGCCGCTGGTGAGCCAGCTCGAACTGTTCCAGGTGCGCGACACGCCGCCGCACCGCGTCACGGGTCAGTTCCTCCGCGCGAGCAACACGCCGCTTCCCAGTGGCGCGGTCACCGGAGTGACCTACGACGCCGGGTACGCGAACTGGCGCGCGATCCACGACGGCGTGGCCCGCGCGCTCGAATACCTGACCGTGAAGCCGCACACGGTCGGCGTGGCGCACGGTGGCCGCGTGCCGGGCCGCATCAACATCAACGGGATTCAGGACCGCCGCATCCTACAGGGGCTGCTCGACGCGCAAGGCGGAAACGGCTTCGGCCCCGCGTTCGTGGACAACACCGCTTGGGCGCGGTGGCTGAACACCCGCACGCCGGTGGAAATGGCGACCCTCGCGGACGGCGGATCGCCCGTGTTCCGGGCACGCGCCGCCAGCGGAACCATCATCGAGGGGTTCGGTGGCGACCGGCCGTTCATGCCGTTCGGCGGTCCGGCCGCGGCCGGGAACGCCAACGCGTTCGCCTTCATCAACGGCGGCAACATCGACCAGACGATCCTGCGCCGGCCCCCGCCGCCTGTGCCGATGCCCGCGCCCGTCATCGTTGGCCCGCACCCGTACCTGTACACGGACGCGACGAACAGTTTGGCTGCGTACCCGGCGTCGCACCCCAACGGCCCGGACTACCATCGCTCCGAGCCGGCCCGCAAGATGATGAACAACATCACCCACGTGAACCAGCAGTACGCCGTGTTCCTGACGATCGGCTATTTCGAGGTGGTCGGGACCGTGGCGACGGCCAACGGCCAGACGATCCACCAGCTCGGCGCGGAGGCGTTCATCAAAGTGCCCGGCGACTCGCGCCACCAGTACTTT
>SXHE01000104.1 GCA_005773755.1 Planctomycetia bacterium | reverse complement strand
CCTGGCGAGCGGCCGGTGTCTGCCGGCCGGTGAGCCCTGATAACCCGCCGATGCCCCTGCGTCTCACCGGCCGGCTGACACCGGCCGTTCGCCTACTTGAGTTCCGTGATGCGGATGTTGCGGAACAGGATGTCTGTGGTGAGGTCGTGGCCCTGGATCGAGATCGGCCCCTTCGCGGCCCGGTAGCCCTGCCGCGGGTTGTCGTTCTCCTTGCGGTCGTCGGTCCAGTCGACCACCTGATAGCCGTTCACCCACGTCGCGATGTGCTTGCCATTGGCAACGACGGTCATCGTGAACCACTCGTTATCATTGCTCACCACCTTCCGAGCCGCGATTCGGCGGTAGATCGCGCCCGTGCCGAAGTCCGCGGGCTTGGTGCGGTCGTCGTCCTTGAAGGCGTTTTGAATCTGTGCCTCGTACCCGTTCTGGTACTGCCCCGGGATGCAGCGGAAGAAGAACCCGCTGTTGAGCGCCTTACCGTTGGTCTTGCACTCGAACTGCAACACAAAGTTGTCGAACTCTTTCTCGGTAACAAGATCGCCCGGCCCGTTCTTGACGGACAGCTCGCCGGCCTTCGTCACCTCCCACTTCGACGCCATCCGCTTCGGGTCCGCCGCGTTCACCTTCCAGCCGGTCAGGTCTTTGCCTGTGAAAAGTAGCTTGTCCTTTGTGGCGGGCTTCGCGCTGACGCGACCGACGCGCACCGTTGTGCCCGCCGGGACGCTGATCTTCACCTGCAACCGATCACCGCCCAATGCGAAACCGGTCACCCCGCGGTCGAGCTTGTCCGTGTTGTCGAACTTGGCGGTTAGCGAGACGCGCGGGCGCTTGGCTTGAGCTAGGTCCGCCGGGTAATCGAGTTCGATCTTCACGAAGGAAGCCGGGAACGCTGTGGTGCAAACCGCCGTCGAAGCCTTTGTCCCGCCAAGTATCATCCACCCGTTCTTGACAGTCACTTCCCCTTCAGTCTTCCACCCGAAGAGCGACTCGTAGTCGAACAGCATTAATTCGCCGCTGGCGATCTCGTTCGGGTGGAGTCGATCCGGCTTGTCGTCGGCGAACGCGGGCGCGGCGAGCGAGAGGAGCGCGACCACAGCGAGAAAGCGGGACATGAGGCACCTTCACGTCGGGGGAGGTTACATCGGCGAGTCCGCGACGGCCGCGGTCAAGCCTTTGTCGTAGGTAGCGTGCGCCGGTTGCCAGCCCGTCGCGCGGAACTTCGCGCTGTCGATGCGGCGGTTGGGCGATCCCGGTTCCGCGCGGTGGTCGAACTTCGCCTCGGTGCCGAGCAACTGCGCGAGCCGCGTGTAGAAGTCGCGGCGCGACACCGGTGTGCCGTCGCTCACATTGTACGTATCGCCGTCCGCGGCGTGGGCCTCCGCGTGCAACACGGCACTCGCGCCGTCGGCGACGTGAATCAGGTTCAGCCACTTCTCCGAGTCGCCGACCAGTGGTTCGCCCTTCAGAATCGGTTGCTTGCGGAGCAGACGATCCGGGCCGTAGATGCCGGCGAAACGGAGGATAATCGCGCCCGGAAGTCGCGCGCGCAGAAGCTGTTCGGCTTCGAGTACGACCTTGCCGCTGTCCTCGGTCGGCTCGGTCGCTCTCGCTTCGCTTACCCATTCGCCCGCGGTCTGGCCGTAGACGCTGGTGCTGGAAACGTAGACGAACCGCGCGCACGGTGGGAGCGTATCGAGTACGTTCGCCAGTCCGCCGACATATACCTCGCGCATGGACCTTCCTGCTCCGCGGTCCATGCCCACCGCGTACAGCACGGTGCCCGCGGCCGGCAGCGCGCGGAGGCCGTCGCGGTCGAGTACGTCGCCCGTGATCGGCTCAATCCCCAATGTGCAGAGCGCGTCGGCGTTGGTGCGCGTGAGGGCCGCGACGCGGCGACCGTGCGCCCGCCACCGGGCCGCGACACGCTTGCCGAGATACCCGCAGCCGAAGATCAGGTTCGGCGCTGTTACGTCGAGGGGTGACATCGGGCACTCATTACCCTAACTATTCGTGGTGTCGGGTCCGCAACTCCGAGCGACGCGCGCATGACCGAGCAGCCGGTTCTTCCTGTCGATCAGCCCGCGGAGCCGGTCGCCCCGGCGGACCTCGTCGCGCCGCACACACTCCGGGCGCGGCTCGTGTGGTACGTCGGCAGCATGGTTCTCTCGCTCGTACTCATCGTACTCGCGTTCCAGCTCTGGAAGCGCGACCTGCGCGCCCCGTTCTACTACGACCTCGATTCGATGCTGTACCTGCCGCTGGTGCGCACGACCATCGAGACCGGCTCACACTGGGAGAACCCGCGGCTCGGCGCGCCGGGCCAGCAGGAGTTGTACGACTTCCCCATCATCGATTTCGTCCACTTCAAGTTCCTGTGGCTGATCGGCCGATTCACCTCCGAGGTGCTGTTCGTCTACCACATCTACAGCCTGCTGACGTACCCGCTCACGGTGCTCACCTCGATGTGGGTGCTGCGGTGGCTGAAGCTGTCGCTCCCGGCGTCCGCGGTGGGTGCCCTGCTCTACGCCTTCCAGCCGTTTCACCAGGAGCGCTACCACTACCACTACTTCCTCGCCGCATACTGGTGGGTGCCGGTGTCGATCGTGCCGGCGCTGGCGCTGTGCAAGGGCGCGCTGCCGTTCTTCGCCACGCGCGCCGACGGCTCGCGCCGGTGGAATCTGCTGTCGTGGGTGTCGGTGTGGTGGGTCGCGCTCGGCGCGGTGACGGCCGCGGCCGGCGCGTACTACGCGTTCTTCGCCTGCGCGCTGATCGCGTTCGCGGGTGCGTACGCCTGGCTCGTTTACCGGACCTGGCGCGGGGCGGCGTCCGCTGGGCTGCTGCTGCTGCCGGTGGTCGCGGCCGGAATACTGTTGCACCTGCCGACGTTCCTCTACCAGTCCAAGTACGGTGTGAACCCGCTCACCGAGCGCCAACCGGAAGAGGCCGACAACTATGGGCTGAAGATCGCACACCTCCTGCTGCCTACGACAGACCACAGTTTCGGGGCGTTCGCGAAGTTGCGAACCAAGTACAACACCCCGAACCGACAGGCCGAGGGCGAGCGCGCGGCCTCCCTGGGGGTGATCGGCGGGGCCGGGTTCGTGGCGCTCCTGGCGCTCGCGCTGCTCCCGTTCCGCAAGCAGTGGCCCGCCGGTCCGTTGTCCGCGCTCGTGCTGTACCTCGTGTTCCTCGGCAGCATCGGCGCGTTCGGCTCGATCTTCAACCTGATCGTGACCCCGCAGATTCGCGCCTACAACCGCATCGTCGTGTTCATCGGGTTCCTGAGCGTCGCCGCGGCATTCTGGTGGGTGGACCGGTTCTCGCTCACGCGCACCGGCCGATGGACGCGCCGGCTCCGCGCGCCGGCGCTGGGCCTGCTGCTGCTGGTCGGCTGCTTCGACCAGCTCCCGTGGGGGTTGAACCCGTTCAACTGGGAGGGCCGGCGCGAACTGGACCTGTTCGCCCAGAGGTATCAGGCCGACAAGCGGTTCTTCAAACGGGTCGAAGAGGCGATGAGGAACGAAGAGGGTGCGCCGACGGTCACGCGGGTGTATTGCCTGCCGTATGTGGCGTGCCCCGAAAGCCCGGCGCTGTTTCAGATGCCCTCCTACGAGCACGCCCGCGGCGCGGTGATGACCGACCACCTGCACCTCAGCTACGGGGCGATCAAGGGCCGCGAGACCGACATGTGGCAGCGCGACGTAAACGACTGGCTCCCGGTCGCGCCGGAGCGGGTGCTGGAGCGGATCGTCGCGCGCGGGTTCGACGGCCTGTTCGTCGACGGCCGCGGGTTCCCGCCCGGCCGCAACCCCGACAAGGTGGCGGAGCTGATCGACCGGGTCCACAAACGGTATCAGGCCGAGGTGGGCAACGCGCAGGCGACCCTGCCAGTGATCCCGCACGAGGACGGCCGCCAGTTCTTCCTTGACCTGCGGCCGTTCCGCAAAGTGTGGGGCGCGAAGAAACCGGCCGAGTACGCCGCCGCCGAGAAGTATGAACGGGAATGGGTGGCGACCGTATGGACCGACGGATTCGTCGTGGCAGCCGCGCTGGAGCCGGGCGGTGAGCGGTGGTTCCTCGGACCGGCGTCCGGTACGTTCGTGCTGAAGCGGCTCGTCGGCATCGGGCCGACGTACTGCGCGTTCACACTGGTGAATCCGACCGACCGCACGCGCACGTTCGAGCTGTCGTTCAACATCGGTGTGGTGACGCCCGGCCCGTTCGAGGTGCAGTTCTCCGGGCTGCTGAACGATTCGTTCGCGCTGGACAAGGACGAGTCCGGCGACCCGAGGAAACTGGTGACGCTGAAGAAGTACGAGCGCCTGGAGCTGCCGCCGGGGCGCTCGACGGTGCGCGTCCGATGCATTCCGCCGAGCCACTATCAGCCGGCCGACGGGAGGAGCGCGTGCTTCCTCATCAAGGATTACAAGCTCGTCGAGGTGAAGTGACGCGCCGCCCTACCACCGGCCGCGGCGCGGGCCGTCGTACAGTTCCGGGCGGTTCGGGTCGCGCAGGTTCATCAGCTTGTCGAACCAGTTCACCCCAGCGTTGATAACCGGCGTCAGCCCGCCGTTCTGCACCTTCGGCTGAAACATTTCCAGACGCAGCTCGTCGCCGGCGCGCCGCACGGTCACGACCGCCGGCGGCAGTTCGCCGAACGCCGCGAGGAACGCGGTTCGCGCCTTCTCCGCTTCCTTCAAGTGCTCCTCTGGCGCGATCACGTCGCCGAGGCGCTCGATGGGCGGTTCGAGGAACTTGCCCGGCTTGGCGCTCGCCGGCGTCGGGATCAGCGCGAACAGGTCGCCCACGTTGAACGCGCCGAGCAGCGCGACGTCGCCCGCGGGCACCGTCAACCCCTTCGCGACGCTAGCCGCCGCGTCCGGCGTAAGGGCCAACGCGACCGGCTTCCGTTCCAGCCCGAACGCGAACACCGCGTCCTTGCGGGCGAAGTGGACGGCGGCCTTCCACGGCAGCCCGGTTCCCGGCAGCGACGACACCTTCACACCCTCCACAACTTCGCTCGACGGTTGCGCCGGCTTCTCCTCGCCCGCGATCTCGGCCACCAGCTTCGGCAGGAACTCTTCCCACGCGGTGGCCCCGGCCGCGTCGTCGAAGTGCAGCACGAACAGCGGGATCGGCTTCGCCCCCTTCGGCAACTCTTGCTTCGGCGGCACGACGACCGTGACCGCGCGGACCTTCGCCAGCAGGTCGTTCGGTTCGACCTTATACTTGGCGCGAACGTCTTTGAGCACGTCGCCCGGCAGTCGGCCGAGTTCCCCGTTGGCCTTCGCAATGGCGTCGAGAAAGCCGACCAGCGCCGCGGCCCGGTTCTTGTCCGGCAGGTTCACGGTCGCGGCGAACGTGGCCGGGCGGCGCGCGTGGTGCAGCGCCTCGACCTTCACCGCGGGGCCGGCGAGCAGGTCCGCGAGCGGATTCTTTTGCGCCGGGTCGAGCTTCGCGCTGACGGTGACGGACAGCCCGCCGTCGCGGAAGCCGACGTGCCCGGCGACCGCCTTCAGCGCCTTCGGCCCGGCGGTGAGGCGCAGCCATGCGAGCAGGTCGGAGTCGATCGGGTCGCCGGCGGCGCGGCCCGCGGCGTCGAGCTTGGCGAACAGGTCCGGGGCGTTCGCGTAGAAGAACACGCCCGGCTTGCGGTACTCGGTCGCGGCGGCCTTGAAGCCGTCCGTCGTGCGGAGCGCGTCTTTCTCCTCGCCGCGGAACCGTTTGATGACCGGGGCGAGCGCGGCCTTGCTGGTGCCGGCGACGAACAGGCCCGGCGTGTACGCGAACGTCGGCTCGTGCGGCCCCTCGGTCGGCGGCTTCTCGTTGTCGAGCGCGGGCCGGCCCATCGGGTCATACCGCACGACGGGCGGGCGGAACTGAAAAATCGGCACCTTCGACACCTCGGCCACCTTGCGCAGGTTGGTGCTCGTGGTGATGAACGCGCGGGCCGCGAGTCCGGCCGCGGCGCTGTCGCCGGTCAACACCGCGACCACCACTTCCGGCTCGCCGCGGTCGTTGAACCCGACCAGCCCGACCGCGACCCCGCCGAGCTTGCGGAACTCGCCGATCACTTCCGGCGACAGGAACAGCGCGAGTTCGGCCAGCTCGCGCTTGGCGCGAAACTCGCCGAGCGTCTTCGCCGCGGCCTTCTTGCCGTCGATGAACGGGATGCTGTCTTCGAGCGGCGTGCCCTTCACCAGCGCCGCGAGCTGCGGCCCGAACGCCCCGGGGTCGAACAGCTCCGCATACGCCAGCGTGCCCGGCGGGAACAGGTCCGCGACATCTGCGGCGCGCGCGCCCGGAGCGACAACAATGATACAGGCAAGCGACGCGATGAAGCGGATCAAGGTTGGCAACTCCTATTGGGAACGACCGGCTTCGCGCTCGCCTGCGGCTTACGGGCTGTTCGCTACTTGGGCTTCCACTCGCTCTTGGTCGCCCATGCGAGGCCGTTGGTCAGCAGGCGGACGAACATCTCGTCCTTGAAGTCGTCCTGGTGGCCGAGCGAGGTGTAGAACATGCGGCGGCCGTCCTTCTCGCGGGTCCACGCCACCGGCTCGGACTCCTTGCCCATCGTGCCCTGTAGCAGCACGGTCACGTCGGCCGCGACGCCCGGGTTCTTGTACAGGCTGCCGTTGGTCTTGAACGGCTTGATGCCGTTCAGGATCGGGTGATCCTTGTACTTCTCGACGGGCTTCAGGTCCGCGACGCCCGCGCCGAAGTGCCCTTTATAATTGCCGCCCAGCACCTCTGCGTCCATTTCCAGCCACTTCTGGAACCCGTGGCTCGCGGTGCGCACCCCGACAATCGGCTTCTTCGACGCGACGAACTTCCTTACCAGCTCCAGCGATTCGCCTTCGATTTCTAGGCGGCGCGTGAAGAAGATCGCGACATCGCACTTCGCGAGCTGGTCCAGCCCCGCGAGGGCCTTGTCTTTCTGGTCCTTCGCGAAGATACGCACGCACTCGACGGAGTAGTTCGCTTCGAGGTACTTCTGGTAGCCGATCAGCGAGTCGTCCGACTTGTACTCGAACGACCCCGACACGAGCGCGACGCGCAGCTTCTTGTCTTTCTCCCCCTTCCCTTCAGGGAGGGGGGCCGGGGGGGTAGGTTTCTTCACTTCTTTCTTCGCGTCCGCTGCGAGGTACGCGAACAGGTCCGCGACCTGCTGTTCGGTCAGCGTGTCGAGCATCTTTTCCGGCATCAGCGACACGGCTGACGGCGTCATCTCGGCGATATCGCCCTTCGGCACGGTCGTCTTCATCACCATGTCGTTGACCACGTTCACGAGCGTGACCGACTCGCCGGCGGAATCCGTGGCGATGCCGGACAGCTTGCGGTCGTCCTTCGTCAGCACGCTGTACGTCACGAACTCCGGCCGGATGTAGCCGCTCGGATCGACGATGTTCGCCAACAGGTACATACGGTTCTTGCGGTCGCTGGTCGTCAGGTCCGGGCCGACCTTGCCGCCCTCGCCGTGCAACTGGTGGCACGCGGCGCAGCTCGTGGTGTAGATCAGCTTCCCGCGCGCGGCGTCGCCGTTCTCCTTGTTGAGCGCGATGTTGAGGCCGCCGATGCGGGCCTGTTTCTCGCCGGCCGTGGACGGCGAGAGCTTGCCGAAGTGCTTTTCCACGACGGCCGAAACCTGCTTGTCCGCGAGGCGCACCGCGGCGCGGGCGTTGTCCAGTGTGAAGTCGGCTTTGGGGAACGTGCCGGCCTCCCACTGCTTCACGAGCAGCAGCGCCCATGCCGGGCGGGTGAGGAGCGTCTGAATCGCCCGCCGCTTCACCGCGGGCGAGTAGCCCGCGTAGCCTGCGAGCACCTTCTCACCGACCTTCGCATCGTCGAAGGCTTCGAGGCCGCCGAGCAGCGCGGCCCGCATGTTATCCGACTTCTGCGCGGCGACCTGTTCGAGGAACAGTTCCGCCGCCTTCGGGTCGCGCACGTCGCGCAGCAAGTTGATCGCGCGAACGCGGTTCCCCTCCCCGATGGACTCGTCAGTCACGAGTGTGCGGAGCGCTTCGCGGGCCGGGGCGTCGTTCATCCGCGCCAGCACTTCCAGCACGACGAGGTCTTTCTTCCGCTCTTTCCGCAACTGGGCCAGTGGCGCGACCAGCGATTGCGGCACCGCGTCCAGCGGGTGCGCTTGCAGCGCCGTTGCCATTCCGCGTAACACCGGTGCGATGTCGTCGATCTTACTCCGATCCAGATCGAACATTGTGCCTATGCGCTCAGTACCGCGACTGATGTTGCCGGACATGAGCCGCCGGGCGATGCGCTCGTTGAAGAAGTCAGCAAGTTTCTTATTTGGCGCGTTCGGAGTGTTGAATATCAAGGTGAAACCCACCGTGTCCGTGGTGCCGCGTCGGTTGCACTCCTCCATCGCCCACCACACGAGCAGCGGCAGATGCTCGTCGTACCTCAGGATCGGATTACCGAGCAGCGAGGTGACAAGGTCGCGCGTCTGGATCGGGGTAAACCGCCGCGCGGAGCAGGCCATTTGCGCCAAAACGACGGGGCTACGTTCATCAGCCGCGACGCGATTGAACGATGCGAGGGTCTTCTCTGTGATCGTCTCGTCGTCGCCGATGGTACGGATCATCCAGGCGCGAACGTATTCGTTGGCGTGGTCGCCCACCACGTCGAAGTCGCCTTCAGTCCAGCCGCCGGACGCGGCCAGCGCCCAGAGCGCCTCCAGCGCGAGCTGCCCCTTCTCGGTCACGAGCCACTTCCGCAGTTTCGGGTACAGGGTCGCGTCGGCGCGCTCGGCGATCAAGCGCCGGGCTTCCTTCCGCCACCACATGTTCGGACTCTTCAGCAACTCCGCAAGGTCCGCGGAGGACTTCTTCCGCAGGTCGAACGTCTCGTACTTCGGCCCACCCTTGTACTCGATGCGGTAGATGCGCCCCGAAGTTTTGTGCCACGAATCCACAGGGTCGAGGTGCGCGGCGCGCTTGTCGTACCAGTCGGCGACGTACACGCACCCGTCCGGCCCGAGCATCAGATCGACCGGCCGGAACCAGTTGTCCGTCGTCGTCATCGCGTCGCTGCCGTGGGTCGCCTTGAAGCTCGACTTCACGGCTTCGAGCTTGTGCCAGTAGATCGCGCTCGACAGCAGGTTCCCGGCGATGTACTGGCCGCGGTACTCCTTCGGGTACACGTCGGCCTCGTACATCACGCCGCCGCAGGTGACGTGCCCACCCTTGAAGCCCGTGTACGGGACGTGGTCGAAGTAACCGTAGGTGTAGGGGTTGTGCAGCGGGCCGTGCTTGCTGAAGCCCTTGACGTAGTACGCGCCCTGCATCTGGTGCAGGCACGCGAACCCGCCCCAGTTGGTGCCGGCAATGGCCTGACCGTTCTTGTCGAAGTCGAGACCGTAGGTGTTCCCGCCCCCCTCACTGAACAGCTCGAACCGCTTCGTCTTCGGGTGATACCTCCAGATGCCCTGCTGGAACTCGACCACCTCTTTCGGGTTCGCGGGGTTCTTGATCTTGCAGGTGCTGGTGCTCCCGGCCGCGCCGTACAACCAGCCGTCCGGCCCCCACTGGAGCGAGTTGGCGAGCGAGTGCGAGTCCTCGATCCCAAACCCGGAGAGCAGCACTTCCGGGTTCCCGTCGGGAATGTCGTCCTCGTTCTTGTCGGGGTAGAACAGCAGGTACGGCGGTTGCACGACGTACACGCCGCCGTTGCCCAGGCAGAACCCGCTGGCGATGTTCAGGCCGGTCACGAAGTCCTTCGACTTGCAGAACACGCCGTTCTCGTCCGGGTCGTAGCAGATGGTGAGCTTGTCCGCCCCCTTCGGGCCGTGCGGCGGCGGTTCCGGCACCTTGTCGTAGATGGTGCGAAGGAACTGATCCTGCTTCACCGGCTTGATGCCCGCGTAGTGCGGGTACTGGAGGTACTGGAGCACCCACATCCGCCCGCGGCTGTCGAAGCTCATGCTCACCGGCTGGCGGATCATCGGTTCCGTCGCGACCGCGCGCACGGAGAACCCGTCCGGCAGCTTGAACTGCTTGTCCGCCTCTTCGGGCGACAGACCTTCGGCGGATGAGGCGAACGACGCGCTACCGATCAGCGCGAAGAGGGAGAGCAGCGAGCGCATGAGGAGAACTCCGTGCAGTGGGCCAGACCGTTGAGAATGCGGGCGCGCGGCGCGAAATGCAAGCATCGAACCGCGCCCGTTTTGTGTTCGCCTCTGACGACCGGCGCGCGGTAAACTGTCACGATTGTGCCGCCTGTGCCGTGCGAACCGCTCATGTCAGCCCCCGCGCCATTGCCGAAAGCCGACACGCCCGCGCGCGGCGCGCAGGTGGCGCTGGGCGTGTTCCTCGCGGTGCTGGTCGGGTTGCTCGCGTTCCGCGGGTACGGCGACCGGCTCGGCGCGCGGCCCACCGACCCCGCGAACGCGGTCGATCTGATCGACCTGAACGCGGCCGACCAGCAAGAACTAGCACAAGTGCCCGGCGTCGGACCGAAGACCGCGGAGGCCATCGTCGACCACCGCAGGGCGTTCGGGCCGTTCAAGTCTGTCGACGAGTTGAAGAACGTCCGCGGCATCGGGCCGATCACGTTCGAGAAGGTCCGCAATCACTTCCGCGTCGGGTCACAGCCCGCGCCGGCGGAAATCACGTCCACGTCGTTCTCGATCCCGGCGAATGCAGCGAAGCCCGTGGCGAGCGGCGCGAAGAAGATTCAGCCGGGCGAGCCGCCGATCAACGTGAACACCGCGACCGCAGAGGAGCTTCAGAGACTGCCCGGCATCAGCCCGGTGACGGCGCAAGCGATTGTCGCGGCACGCGCGGTCAAGGCGTTCGAGAGTGTCGGCGATCTTGATAAGGTGAAGGGAATTGGGCCGAAGACGCTGGAGCGCCTGCGGCCCTTCGTGGTGGTGAAGTGAACTAAAGACAGAGGATTGCCGCCTGTGAGTGATTTCATCACCCTGTCTTGTTCGAGTTGCGGTGGGAACCTCGCCGTTACCAATGACGCGGAACGATTTGCCTGTCCGTACTGTAACCGGGAGCATCTGGTCCGGCGCGCGGGTGGTCACATCAGCCTTGTGCCAATGATCGAAAAACTCGCGCGTATCACGGAAGGCTTCGACCGCCATGCGTCCGAACTGGCCATCCAACGGCTACGCGGAGACAGGCGTGCTACGAAGGAGAAGATCAGGGATCAAGAAGCATGGATAGATGATGGCAATAATGCGCTCACGAAGGCCACATCAGCACTTTCTGGGAAGCGAACGCTTTCAATCGTCGCTCTGGTAGTCGCGGCAATCTTTGGTTGCTTGGCCTTACTGACAATTCCGGGCAGCACAGGCTCACTTTGTTTCGGAACCTTCTGTGCAGGTGCTGGACTGTTCGGTGTGCTCGCGCGCCTGGGGTTAAGCGGACGATCGGCGCGTGTCCGCGAGATTCGGAGAAAACTCAACATGGAATACCGACGTCTAGCTGAATTGCAGGATGAATTAGGCCGGATCGATGCCGAACTCGACCACCACTCTCGCGTGGTCAGGCTGTAGTGACTCGCCTATTTCGCCGCTTCAGCCTGTTTCTTCTTGCGCTCGGCGGTCTCTTCGGCGAACAGCTCGCGCACCTTCTTCTTCGAGAAGAAGTCCACGATCCACGGGGCGAAGCGGTTCACCAGCACCAGCAGCTTGCCCTTGAAGGTCAGCGTGGTGTCAAGGGTGCCGCGCTCGATGGCCCGCAGCGTCGCGACCGCGACCTCCTCGCTCGTCATGCCGCGCATGTGATCCATCTGCATGCGGGCCTTCTGTTCGAGCATGTTCTTCGAGAAGTTCGTTTGCGTCAGGCCGGGCGACACGACGAGCACGTCGATCCCGTCTTTCGCCAGTTCCGCGCGGATCGCCTCGCTGAAGCCCATCACCGCGAACTTGCTGGCCGAGTACAGTGCCCGCGCCGGTAAGGCACGCTTGCCCACGACCGACGAGATGTTCACGATGGCCGGCGCGGTGCCCTGCTTCAGTAGCGAGAGGAACGCGCGCGTCGTTTCCGTCAGGCCGAAGAAGTTCGTCTCGAAGATTTGTCGCAGCACGTCCGGTTCGGAGTCCATGAAGTGCCCGGTCGCGCCGATGCCGGCGTTG
>SXHE01000009.1 GCA_005773755.1 Planctomycetia bacterium | reverse complement strand
GTGCCCAGCGCAGCGAGGTCGGCAGTGGTGAACGTGAGGGTGGTGCGGCGGGGCATCGGAGAAGCCTCAGAGGTCCGCTCATTCCACCACACCGGCTCACCAAAATATAGACCTCATTCCTGACCGCGAAGAGTATAACCGCTGCTCGACAGCCGCACTCCCCGTTGCGGGTTCGCCCTCACCGGCCGGCTGACGCCGGCCTTCGCCTTTCCTTCTCATTCGCGAATCCCTACCATGTCGATAAGGGTTCTGTCGGAATCGCCCAGGAGCGGGGAATGGCGGCAGTACAGGCGGCGGCCGCGGAGATCGCGGAGGCGAACGAGCGGCTGATGGGCGCGACCCCGCAGGACGTGTTGCGGTGGGCCGCGGAGCGGTTCCACCCGCGCCTGTTGATGGCAACCGCGTTCGGCGCGGAAGGCTGCTGCATCATCCACATGCTGGCCGAGATTCAGCTCGCCACAACGGTCATCAACCTCGAAACCGGCTACCAGTTTCCCGAAACCCTCGAACTGCGCGAGCGCATCAAGGTTCGCTACGGCATCGAGGTCGAGTACGTCCGGCCGGAACTGACGGTCACCGAGTACGAAGAGGAGAACGGTGGCCCGCTCCATGTACTGCGGCCCGACCAGTGCTGCCACGACCGCAAGGTTCTGCCGCTGCGCCGCGCCGTCGAGCGCATCGACCCGCTCGCGTGGATCAGCGCCATCCGCAAGGACCAGACCGCGGACCGCGGCAAGGCCGGCGTGGTGGAGTGGGACCGAAAGTTCAACCTGACGAAGCTGAACCCGCTGTTGAACTGGACCAAGCAGGACGTGTGGGGCTTCATCGCGAAGCACGACGTGCCGTACAACCCGCTGCACGACCGCGACTACCCCAGCATCGGTTGCTGGCCCTGCACGCGCCCGGTCGCGGCGGGCGAGGACGACCGCGCCGGCCGCTGGGCCGGCAAGGTCAAGAAGGAGTGCGGCCTGCACGTGATCGAGGTGAAGGACGGCGAAGGGATTTAGGATTGCAGATGTGCGATTGACGATTGTTGAGCGGTCGCGAGTTGTGTCGCAGCCCGTGCGGGAGTCGGAAGTTTTCAATCTCCAATCATAAATCTGCGATCTGAAATCCCATGCTGTTCTCCGCTCGCGCCGAATACGCTTGCCTCGCGATGCTGGAACTGGCCGCCCAGTACGGCGATCCGAAGCCGGTGCGCCTCACCGACATCGCCAACAGGCACGGCATCTCGTCGCCGCGGTTCCTGGTGCAGATTCTGATCCAGTTGAACAAGGCCGGGCTGGTGACGAGCACCCGCGGCGCGGCCGGCGGCTACCACCTCGCCAAGCGCCCCGCGGACGTGACGCTGGCCGACGTGGTGGCGGCGGTCGAGGGCACCGAGCAGGCCGGCACGCGCACGAAGGCCCGAAGGCCCGCAAGCCCGCTGGCCGCGGCGCTCGACGACGTGTGGGACCGGGTCCGCACCGCGCACGACGAGTTTCTCACCGCGCAAGCCAAGATCCTCAAACAGACCACGCTCGCACAGTTGGTCGATTCCGGCCAGCCGTTGCAGTACGTGATTTGAGTGCGAGCGATGGCCCACCCGCCCCGCCGTGAGTGACCGCCCCCGGAGTCCTCTCGATGCCCGTTCTCGTCGTCTGTTCCAACTGCTCGACCAAGCTCAGCGCCCCGGACGCGGCGGTCGGCAAGCGGGTGAAGTGCCCGAAGTGCGCAGCCGCGATCCCGGTTCCCGGGCCCGCCCCGGCCGAAGTAGTGGACGAACCGCCCCCGGTGAAAGTCGAGGAACCGGTTCGGGACGATGACGAAGGCCCGCGCCAGAAGAAACGGCGCGCCGAAGACGACGATGATGACGACGAGCGCCCGCGCCGGAAGCCGCGTGCGGCGCGCGACGACGATCATGACAACGACCGGACGCGCCGGAAGAAGCAGGCGAAGAAGAGCGGTGGGATGCTGGTCGTGGCCGTCGTCGGAGGCGTGCTGCTGCTCGGCGGCGCGGGCTTTGCCGCGTACTGGTTCGGGTTCCGCGACCAGGAACCTGAGACCGCCGCGGCCCCGGCCCCGAATCCGAACCCCGCGCCGCTCCCGGCCTCGAACCCCGACGGCCCCAACCCGCCGGCGGAAGGGAAACACCTCACGAGCGACTGGAAGGAACACGGTGACGACGCGCGCGGGTTCCGCGTGTCGCTGCCGTGGGCGGCCGCGACCCTCGACCAGTCGTTCGGCTGGGGCGTCGGCGACAACCCGACCGTGCCCGGCGTGGAGCGCGCGACCATCCAGTTCGCCCACAAGTACGGCCCCGGAACCGGGAACGACCGCATCACGGCCCGGTTCGCGCTGATCGCGATTCACTACCGCCCGAACGCGACCGAGCTTCAGCAGCGGTCCGCGCTCGACCGCGCGGCCGAGGTCGATACGGTCGCCTTCGGGCTCAAGGCCGGCCCGGTGAAGCAACTGTTCTGGGACGGACAGCCGACCCGCGAGACCCGGTACACCGCCGCGCCCGCCCCGAACGGCAAGACCCGGCGGGCCGTCATCCGCAAGTTCGGAACCAGCGCATTCGGGTTCGTCGGTGTGGTGCTCGATTGGGGCGACCTGACGCCGGGCGAGATCGACCGGTTCTACGACAGCCTGAAGCTGACCCGGTACACGAAGCCGGTCGACCCGACCCGACCGGCCCCGCCCCCGGTCGGGTGGGCGGCGCATTACGACATCGTGGGGCGGTTCATCGCCCACGCACCGGGGCGCGGGCGGGTGACGGTCAGGGACGCGCGGCTCGCACGCACCGAGGAACTGGGCGAGAGTAAGGTCTTGGCCGGGCGCTACTGGGAGCTGCGCGACCCGGACCGCGGGCTGGTGATGTCCGTGCGGATGCTCCAGTTCAGCGGCGCGGCCCAAACCGCCGAAGCGCGCGCCGAAACGCTCCTCGCGTACCTGCGCCTGATCGCCGAGCCGGGCCAGACCAACGACCGGCTCGCCGACGTCCCGTGGCACGGACTGGACGCGGTCGAGCAGACGTCCGATGTCGTCGGCGGAAAGCAGGTCCGTCGTCTGGTCGTGAACAAATCGCTCGGCTTCGTCGTGACCGTGCGCGGCACGAACCCGAAGGAGTTCGACGCGCTGAAAGGGCCGCTGTTCGAGCACTTCGTGATGAAACCGGGCGTGGGCATCGGACGCCGAGTGCTGCGCAAGGGGTGGCAGGCGGTGCACCTGCGCGGGGCCACGTTCTACGCCGAGATGCCCGCCCCGGTGGAAAAGGCGAACGAACTGGACAAGGTGCTGGCCGCGGCGAAGCTCACCGGCGGGTTCCACACCAGCGCCGCCGGCGGGATCACGCTCCACGCGGGGCACATCACCTACGCGACCGGCAGCACCCTGGACGAGCAGCGCAAGGCCCGCGAGGAACTGGTGAAAGCGCTCGCCCGGTCGGTGCTCCCGCTGCCGGACGTGGCGAACGTCCCGATCGCGGACAATCGGGTGCGGCAAGATTACCAGCGGCGCGGGACCGCGACCGAGCCGGGGTTCGTCGTCCAGATTTACGAGTACGATGGCGGCGCGTATGTGCTGTCCGCTCACGGGGTCGGCGTGTTCAGCGCGCCCGACGCGAAGTTCTTCTTCGACTGCGGCGAACCGCAGTACTGAACCCGGCCCCGCGTCCCGCGAGCTTTGCTCATCCCCCCGCGCACGGAACCGCCGATAACCCCACTAGACATTCCTGCCCCGGCCGGTGCGCGGGGGCCGGCGGATGCACACGACGAGCGGATCGGGGCGACGGCTGGACGTGCTCGCCGTTGGCGCGCTGCTCGTCTGGCTCGCAGTCGATCTCGTCGGGCGCACGGTGTTCGGCTCCGTTCCGTGGCCCGATTCGGTCGTCGATTTCCGCCTGCTGTACGACTACAGCCGCCACGTCGTCGGCACCCATCTGTACCCCGCCGGCTACCCGTACCCGCCGCCCGCGGTCGCCATTCACGCCACCACCGCCGTATCCCCTACGGCCCGGCCGTCGCGCTCTGACTCGTCGCCACCGGGTCGGCCGCGGGCGCGTGGTACGTCACGCTCGCCCGCGCGCTGGGGATGCACCGCCGGCCGGGGTTGCTGCTCGCGCTGCCGCTGGCGCACGTCGCGGTCGCCTACTACTTCCAGTGGGACATGCGGTCGCTGAACTGCAACCTCGTCATGCTCGCGGCGCTGCTGTTCGGGTGCGCCGCGCTCGCCGCCGGACGCGACCGCGCCGCCGGGTTCTGGTTCGCCGCGAGCGTGGCCCTCAAGATGTTCCCGGTTCTCGTGCTGCCGTACCTGGCGTGGACCTCGCGCTGGCGGGCGCTCGCGTGGGCCGCGGGGTTCTCGCTGGTGTTCTGGGTCGGCGTGCCGCTGGCCGCGTTCGGCGGTGGTTCGCAGACGTGTGCGCCGGCTGGGTGGGCGAACTGACCCGCGCCACCGACCCGATCCAGAAGCACGTTCACCCGATCCTGATTTCGCTCGAAAAGGCCGCACTGCACGTCGCGCGCGGGAGCGAGCCGGCGGCGAAGGCCGTGGTGTACGTGGTGTGCGGGTTGTGGGTCGCCGTCGGTCTGTTCGGTGCCGTTGTGAGCTTCGAGAACAAGCGGCGCGGCGAGCGCTTCACACACGTCGCGCTGCTCGTCGCGGGGCCGGTCGCGGTCAGCCCGTACCTGGAGGCGTACCATCTGGTCCCGCTCGTCGTGCCGGCTGTGGTGCTCGTCGCAGTCGCGCTCGACGCGCGACACCCGGCGCGGGCGCGAGCGGTCGCAACGGTCGCGTTCGTCGTCGCGATTGCGATTCGGAAGCTGCCGGGTGGCTGGGACCAGCGCGGCCTGTTCGTTAACGCGCAAGCGCTCGTCTTGTGCGCGGCGGCCGTGTGGGTGACGTGGGTACTCGCGCCCGCAGCCGCGACGGTGGGATCGTCAACAACGACACGCCCCGGCCGGCTCGCGCTCCTCTTCAGCCGGTTGCTCCCGTCGCGCACCCGCTCAGGTCCGGTATGAGGACTCGGCGAACACCAGTACCGCACCGTACTTCTTCAGAAGTGCGGCCCGCGCCCCGGCGTCGGCCGCGTCCGCGTCCACTACCAGGGCGGTCAGGTCCGGAGCCAGCGGCGCGTCGAGCAGGTGCCGCGCGCCGGCGGCCGAGATCGGGTTCTTCCGCAAGTCCAGCTCCACCAGGTTGCGCCAGAACTTCGCGTGTGTGACGTGCCGCACGCCCTTGTCCCCGATGTGGCACTCGGACAGATCGAGCGCCCGCAACCCGGCCAGCGCGTGCGCCAGCGACAGCACCCGCGCCGCGCGCGGGGTGAGCGGGTTGCGGCCGAGGCTCAGCCGCCGCAGGTTCGCCAGCCGGTCGCACCGGGCCAGCGCTTCGAGACCGTCCGCGCGAGCGCTCACGCCCGCCAGTTCCAGATCGCACAACGTCGATGGAAGCCCGTCGGCCAGCGCCGCGAGGCCGTCGCCGCCGACCGGTTCGTCGCGCAGGTGCAGTTCCTCCAGGGCGCTCGCGACCGGGCCGTCGAACAGCCGCCGCAGGTGTGCGGCCGTGAGGCCCATGACCGCAAACGACAGCCGCGCGAGCGGACCGCCGGTGTTGAGCGCGTCCACCAGTTCGTTGAGCGACTCGTACCCGACGCGGAAGTGCAGCCCGCGAACGGCGCGCCCCAGCGCCGAGGGCGCGAGGTCTTCGAGCACCTCCGGCATCCCGGCCCCGCTCGCGCGCTCGAAGTGCAGGTCGGTGATCCCGCACGCGGCCGGACGGTCGCGGAGGGCCAGCAGCGGCTCGATCGGGTTCAGGCTGAACGCCAGTTCTCGGAAGTGCCGCACGCGGTCGGATGCGGCGACGTGCCGCCAGTCGTCGAGCGCGCCGTGCCCGAGTTGGAGTTTGCCGACCGGCTCGCGGTCGAACAGCGGGGCGACGAGGTCGTCCCACTGCGCGACGTTGCGGACGTGCAGCGCCCAGCCGAACCCGCGGCGGAACGGGGCCGCGGGCCACTCGACGTGGTAGCCGTCCACCCGCGGCAGGCCACCGACGAACTGCTTGCCGGTGACGAGAGCCGGATCGCGCCACTTGCACCGCACCGCGAACGGCTCCCACGGCGGCGTGCGCGCCAGCTCCACTTGCGCGCGGACGAACGCGGCCCGCGCCGGCTCGCCGTACTCATCGCACCAGTCGGCGAACGCGAGCCGCGGCGTGTCCTCGTCGGGCTGCGCGCAGATCGCGGCCAGGAGTGCGTCGCGGTCGGACATCAAGTTAGTTTACGCGCACCGCGTCAGAGTCGCACGCGGTCGCCCATTCGCGCCTTGATCAGCCCCTTCGCCTCGTCCGACGCGGGCGAGCCGATCATGTTCAGCAGCACCAACCCGTCGGCCCAGGGCGAGTCCAGAATGGCCCGAACGCCGTCGTCGCCGACCTGCGTGTAGCCGAGGTCGAGAACCAGCAGGCCCGCGAGGTGCGGCGACTGGGCCAGCGCGATCACGCCGCTGTTGCCCGCGGAGTTGCCATACAACTTGAGCACCCGCAGGTTGTCGAACGCGCCGTTGGCGAGCAGTGCCGTCCGCCCGCGGTTGAGCGAACTGCGCGACAAGTCGAGCCGGCGCAACCGGGCGCACAGCGGCGACATCACGAGCGCTTCGACCGCTTCGGCGCGCGGCGAATCGTCACTCAGGTCGAGCGCCATCAGGTTCGGGGCCACGAGGTCTGCAATCACGGCGTATTTCATCGCGGAGCCGATCAGGTCGCCGCCGAGGGCGAGCGCGCGCAGGGGCGCGACCGCGGGCGACGTGAGCAGCGCGCGGAGCGCGCCGAGCGGGAGCTGACAGCCGACGAGGTTCAACTCGCGGAGCGCGGAGCGCGGACCGCGCGCCCTCGCGCACGAGTGCCTCCGCGACCGGGGTGCCGCCGCCGCCGCGAACGACGCTCAGCGCCGCGAGCCGGTCGAACAGTGGCGACGCGATCAGGGCGCGCACCTCGCCCGCCGCGAGCGACTCGCCTACGAACGAGAGCCGGTCGATGGGGGCCGGGGTGAAGTTCGCGAGCGCGGAGAGCGGTTCG
>SXHE01000103.1 GCA_005773755.1 Planctomycetia bacterium | reverse complement strand
TGCGTGAGCAGCACCGCGGCGACGTGGAGCCGCGCTCGCGGTTCCGGCATGATCTGACACAGCACCGCGCACCCGTCCGCACAGCGCCCGGCGAACGCGAGGCACAGGCCGAGCGTCTGCTTCGCGTCGCGGCACTCGGGGTCGATCTTCAGCGCGAGTTCGCACCACGCCGCGGCCTGATCCCAGTCCTTCCAGTTGGCGTGCGCGAGCGCGACCTCGCACACGACGGCCGCGTCCTTCGGGTGGTGCGCGAGGTAGTTCTTGTACGCCGCGACCGCGTCTTCCTTCTGACCGGTGCGGGCGCACGCCCGGGCGAGGCCGAGGAGCGCGCCCGCGTTCTTCGGGTCGGCCCGGAGCGCCTTGCGGTAGCCGTCGCGGGCCTGTTCGAGAAGCCCGGCCTTGTCCCCGGCCGGGGTCCGGTCGTCGAGCGCCGCGTCGAGGCGCGCGTCGGAGATGACCACAAGAGTATCGATGTTCCCGCCCAGGCGCTGATCGGACGCCAGCACCGGCAGCGCGCACAGCACGCCCACAACCGCCACAAGGGTACGCAGCCGCATAGTGAACCTCCGCGCGAACGGGATACGGGCGCGCGGAGGATAACGAGGCAACCGGGCGGAACAAGGCGAAGTGCGCGGCGCGCTACGGCTTCTTCCCGAACGGCAGCGGGAACGGGAACCCGCCGCCGCCCTTCGGCGCGGGCATCCCGGGGAACAGCTTGTTCAGTTCCTTGTCGAGCAGGTCTTTGCCCACGTCCTTCGCTCCCTCGCGGGCGAGCGCGACCACGGCCTGTTCGAACGCCTTCGGGTCCAGCACCGGCTGCGCCAGCGTCCCCTTCACGGGCACCTTCACCACCTTTCCGCTGACCGCTTTCGACAGCAGCGGGTTGTTCTTGAGTAGTGGCAGGTCCTTCGGCAGTGGTACGTCGACGACGAGATCGAGCGACTTGTCGAACCCGACCGAACCGCTGGTGCGGAACGTCGTGCCGCTCACCTTGACGCTGAAATTCTGGTGGTAGACGCGGCCGTTCTTGACCTCCACCGGCACGGACTCCTCGTTCGCGAGCGTCATCGTCGTGGCTTTCGCGCCGAGCAGCTTGGCGACCTCCGCGACGACGGGACTCGCGCCTACGGTGGCCCGGTGAATGACCAGCGTGCCCTTGAGGGTCGTCTTCGTGAAGTCGCCGAGCGGCACGCGGCACTCGTCGAGCAGCGTCGCGGAGATTTCGCCCTCGGCCACACCGGTGTTGGCGATGGCCGGTAGCGCGAACCCGAGCGCGCCGGCGGTCGCCTGCGGGGTGAGCTTCGCGCGCTCGATCAGCGGGCCTCTTACAAGGATCAGCTCGCCGGGCGAGGTGTCGAGTTTGAGCGTCGGCGCGAGGGTCACCTTGCCACCGCCGAAGGTGGCCGCGAGCGGCGCGACCGCGATCACGCCGCGGGTCATCTTCGCGCTCAGGTCGCCGGCCCCGACGTCGAACCCGTAGGCGCGGAGCGCGTCCCAGCCCAGTGCGAGTTGGCCGTTCATCGCGGCGAACATGCCCTGCGTCGGCGGCGCGCCGGGCGGCGCGAGCGTGCCGCTCACGGCGAACGGCTTCGAGCCGGTACCGGTCGCGGTGAAGCCCCCGCCCACGAGGTCGCGCACCTGCGGCGTGAGCTTCGCCCAGTCGTACCGGACGGTGCCGGCGAAGTTCACCTCCTGCGCGGTCGTCACCTTCGCGACCGCGCCTTTCGCGTCGAGCACGAGGCCGGGGCGGTCCACCTTCGCGACCGTGAGCGCGACGGTGTCGGTCGAGTCGGTGTAGCTGCCGTCCGCGTCGAGCCGCAGCGTCGGCTCGCGCCAGTCGGGCTTGTCCTTCAGCCCGTAGGCGAAGTTGGTCACGTCGAGCGTGCCGCCGAAGGTGGTGACTTCGCCGGTGTAGCGGAACCGGAGCGGGCCGCGCCCGGTGCCGTGCAGCGCGTCCGGGCCGCGCGCGTCGGCGTACACCTTCACCGACGCGCCGAGCCGGTTCAGGTCGGTCTCACACGGTCCGCTGCCGCTGACGATGACGCCGGCTTCGGGGAACTCGAACGTCAGCGTGCCCTCCGTGACCGTGAGCGGCGCGGAGGTGATCGTCAGCTTCGTAATGGTCGCGGTCTTGTTGGCGCGCGTAAAGGCGAGGTCGCCGACCGCGTTCATGATCGGCTCGTCCAGGTTCAGGCCCGCGCCGCGGAACTTGAGGTTGGTTAGGCCGACAGTGAGCCGGTCCACGGTCGTGCCGTTGGGTGTGAACTTCGCGCGCCCGTTGGCCGCGAGTGTGCCGCTCATCTGGTACGGCGGAATCCGGGTGAACGCTGCCGCGCGGGCCTTCCACCGGGCAAGGTCGCCGCCGACGCGCAGCTCCACGCTGCCGCTCGACAGGTTCGCCACGTCGCCGATCGGTTCGAGCAGCGCAAGTTCGAGCTTGTCCGCGTTCGCGGCGAGCGTGAGGGTCGCGGTCTTCAGCTCGACCGGTGCGCCCTTAACCCACTTGCCGGACGCGGCGAGGTTCAGCGTGAGCGCCGGCTCCTTCAGCCCCTTCCCCGCGCCGTCGGTGTAGGCGAAGTTCTTGAGGGCGACCGCGCCGCGCGCCGCGAAGGTGCCGTCCGGCTGGCGCTGGCCCACGAGCGTCGCGCTGGCCTCGCCGTCGAGCGTGATGCCGTCGAGGTTCACGAAGTCCGCGAGCCGCTCGCCGAGCCGGTGCAGGTACACGTTGGCCGCGACCTGAACGGTCTCCTCTTTGATCCGCGCGTTCACCGCGATGCAGTCGGAGGTGCAGATGAACTCATCGAACTCGAGAAGTCGCCCCGGTGTGTACCGGCCGGCGAACTTCACGTCCAGCGGTTGGTCCCACACGAGCGGCTTACCCGCGCGCGTTGCCTTCAGCGCCGAGGCGTTGATCTTCCCGTCCCACACGACGCCCTTCCCGTCCGCGCGACTGGCGACCGTCGCGACCAGTTTCCCCTCCTGCACCTCCGTGCCGCCCTTCACGCGCAGCAGTTTCGGCAGCTTGGCCGCGAGCTTCGCGAGGTCGACGTTCGCGCCGAGCACGACGCCCGGTTGCGCGAACAGCTTCTCCGTCGGCTGGTCGGGGTCGAAGGTGCCCGCGGCCGAGAGCGTGCCGGCGTCGCAGGTCAGGTCGAACTTGCGGACCTTCACGACGCGGCCCGCGAGTTCCACGTCGAGCGGCAGGCTTGCGGCGTCGAAGCGCAGCGTGTCGCCGTTGAGCGCGGGGTGTGTGACCGCGAGCTGCTTCGCGCTCGCGCTGCCGGCCACCGCGAGCGCGTCCTTGCTCCACTTCACCTGAAGGTCGGCGGTCGCCGTGCCCGCGAGCTTCAGGTCGGGG
>SXHE01000102.1 GCA_005773755.1 Planctomycetia bacterium | reverse complement strand
GGCCACAGGTCAGCGTCGCGTCGATGGAGCGCACGCCGGTGACGAACGGGTCGCGGATGCGGGCGCGTTCCATCGCGGCCGGGGCCGGGCGGTTCAGCGCGATCGGCCGGCACCCGGTGATCGGCCCCTTGCCGTCGACCGGGCGACCGAGGCCGTCGATCACGCGGCCCAGCATGTTCGGCCCGATGGGGATCGTGCCGCCCTTCCCCTTCCGCAGCACCGGCATCCCCGGGCGCAGGTCTTCGATGGCGTCGAACGGCACCATGTAGGCCAGGTCTTTCTCGAACCCGATCACCTCGGCCAGCACCGGTTCGCCCTTGCGCGGCACGATGTAGCAGTGGTCGCCCACGGCCGCCGGGATCGCGGAGGTCATCAGCCCGGTCACGCTCCGCAACCGCCCGCCGACGCTGTACAGCGGCGTTTGCGAAATGCTCTGGTTCATTGCCGACATGTCAAACCCCAACATCGCCGAGCCTCCGTAGCATTTCGTCGCGGATTTCCGTTAGTTCGCGCGTCACGTCGGACATCAGCATCGACTCGCGGCCTTCCACCTGACACGCGCCGCGGGTCAGCGCGGGATCGGCCACGAACCGCGGGTCGGCGTAGTCGGCCGACAGCGGGTCGGACCCCATCCGGTCTTTGAGCAGTTCCAGGTCGACCGGGTTCAGCCGCACCGTCACCGGCACGTCCTCGCCCAACTGCACGATCATGTCGCGCACCTTGCCGTCGATGGCGAAGTCGCCGGAGGCGACGCGCTCGTGGAGCAACCGGGTCGCGATGGTCAGGGCCAGTTCGACGGCCGCGGTCTGCCAGTCCTGGAGGCGGCCCTCGCGATCCTTCCGCAAGTCGGCGACTGCGGTTCGGACCTGATCGAGAGCGGCCTCGAGGCGCTCGCGGTCGGCCCGGCGTTCGAGTTCGGCGGTGGCGGCAGCGTGTGTCGTGTCGGTCGGTATCGGTGCGGGCGGTGCGGCCGGCGGGGTCGGTTTGGGTTGCGGGGCTGGCGGGGGTGCGTCGGCGATCGGCGCGCCGGCCGGGACCAACCGCACGTTGCGCAGCGGCCGGTGGAACCGGAGCTGGCACTCGAACGGCAGTCCGTCGAAGCCGGACAGGGCGACCGGGACCGAGCGCATTCCCTTGTTCCTCGCGTGGCGATGCCCCACCGCACAGTGGGTGATCCGATCCGCGTGCCTGTTACCCACAGTGGGCGGAAACCGCAAGGCACTACCGGTCGGAATCGAGGCAGCGAACTATTGGTCATGCGCGGCATGAATGCGCGGAAATGCCGGAATGCGCAGGGCTTTTTTCGTGTTCGAAGTGCCGATTTCGGTTCGAGAGGAGAATATTATTCTGTGGGTATAAACACGTCCGCGACGGGTTCGATCCCCCGCGACCTACTCTTCCGGGGTGATCTCTCCATCCTCTTCACCTCTCCTAATTGCCGCAATCAGTTTGGCTTGCGCCTCGCGCACGCGCGACGCGGAGACCGTGCCGAGCATCGCGGTCTCGTCGTTCAGCACCTCGCGCGACCGGCTCGACATGTTGTTGCTGATCTTCTGCACGATCGCGGAATCGGCCCCCTTGAGTGCGACGGCGAGCGTTTTCACGTCCAGTTTGCCCAGCAGGATTTGGATCTGCCGGTCCGGGATGCGCAGCAGGTCTTCCATGCGGTACAGCTTCTCCGCGATCTTGGCCGCGAGATCGGGATCGGCGAGTTCGATCTTCTTGACCACCGGCAGGCGCTCGGCCCGCGGCATCGCCCGGAGCATGTCCGCGAGGTTGGCGACCAGTTCCTCCTGCGTCGGCTCTTTGGGCATGTCGCCCAGGCGTCGGGCCTTCTCCGTAACGGCGGTGACGAGTTGGGTCAGGAGGATCGGGTTGCGCGTGCCCAGTTTGGTGAGGCGGAGGGCGACTTCGCCGCGGAGTTCGAGCGACATGCGCTGCATCGCCTGTCCCGCGGGGACGGGGTCGAGGCAGGACAGGATGAGAGCGACGGTGCCGGGTTGTTCGCCGTCGAGTGCCTTCGCGAGCACGTCCGGCGGCAGCGCGCGAATCTGTTCGACGGGCGTTAGCACCGGTGGCGGTTCGGGCGGCGGCGGCGGCGCGCGCTCGACGATTCGTTGGAGGTCGAAGAAGTGCGCGAGTGCCGCCGCGCTGTCGGCGTCCGCGGGCGCGGTGGGGGCGGCACCGACGCGCGAGCGCAGGCGTGCCGCTTCCGCGCCGAGCCGACCGAGGATCAGTTCCGAGACCTCGGGCGGCATCAGGCGCAGTAACTGAACCGCAGTGTCGTCCCCAGGTGCGTCCGGCATCCGTACTCCGAGCCGTCAACTCGCCGGTGCCCCGACCAGGGCGCGGAAGATCGCGGCCACGCGGTCGGGGTCGGTCCGGGCCATCTCGATCAGCCGGTCCAGTTCGGCCTGTCGGCGGTCCGCGTCCGTGGGCGCGGCCGGCGCGGGGGCCGGTTCGGGCGCGCGCCGCCGGCGCAGCGCGAGCAGGGCCACAATCATTACTACCAAAACGGTCGCCAACGCCAGACTGATGTTGCGCCCCAGCCCGACGTAGGCCTGGATCCGTTGCAACTTGGTGAGCGTGTCGTCCGGTTCCGCCGGCCCGACGGGGCCGGTCAGTTTCACGTTGGTCAGCTTAACCTCGTCGCGGCCCGCGCGGAAGCCCACCGCCTGTTTGATGATGTCCTGCGCGTCGACCGCGCTGATGAGGGCCGGGCCTTCGCCCTGCGGGGTCAGATCGACCAGGGCCGCGACCGTGAGCCGCGTCACCGCGCCCATCCGGTCCTCGATGTCGCGGAGCGTCTCCGAGATCGCGTAATCGGTTTGGGTCTTCTCGTCCTGCGAACTGGACCCGCCGCTGCCGGCCCCGGCCGGGGCACCGCCGGCGCGGGGCACGTTGTTGGCCGCACCCGCGACCCCGCGCGGCCCGCTCCCGGTCGTCTTCGACGACGTTTGCAGCTCGCTCCGCGCCACCTTCCCGTCCGGCGAGTACGTCTTCTGTGTCTCCTTGACTCGCTGGAAGTTGATGTCCGCGCTGACCTGCACCACCGCGCGGCCCGGCCCCAGGTGCTGGTTCAGCATCGCCTCCGCCTTGCTCGCGAGGTACGCCTCCAGCTCGCGCCGGTATTCGAGCTGCGGCGTGGGCAGCGAGTCGCGGTCGGCCGCGTGCGGGTCCGACAGCATCCGGCCGCCGGAATCCACCACGGTCACGTTCTCCGGCTTCAGTCCCTCGACGCTGCGGGCCACGAGCGAGACGATCCCGGCCGCGGTGGACCGGCTCATCACCGCGTTCGGCTTGAGCTTGAGCACGACGCTGGCGGTCGTCAGCTTCTGGTCGCGCATGAACGGGCTGGGTTCGGGCCGAGCAATGAGGACGCGCGCCGACTGCACGGCTTCGAGCTGCGAGATGGAGCGGCCCAGTTCCGCCTGGAGCGCCCGCTGGTAGTTGACGCCCTGCACGAACGGGGTCGTCATGAGCGAGGTTTCGTCGATCAGTTCCCAGCCCTTGCCGCCGCCCGCGGGCAGCCCGGCGGCGGCGAGCGTGACCTTCGCCAGAGCGTACCGGTCTTCGGGCACCTCGAGGCCGGACCCGCCGCCGGTGAGCCGGTTCGGGATGTTCTCCGCGTTCAGCTTCGCGCGCATACTCGCCACTTCGTCGGGCGGCAGCGGCGAACCCGCGAGGGGAACGTACTTGTCGCCGGGGCTGAGGTAGATGACCACGCCGAGGGCGACGGCCAGCGCGACGGTCGCGGTGACGACGCCCGCCCGACGCGGGCCGCCCAACCCGGACCAGTACGCTCGCGCCTGCGCGAGGAATCGGCGGAAGGCTTCCATACCTGAGGTTCCGAGTTCGAGCGTTCCGTCTGTAGCCGGCCTCAGTGAGGCCGGAGCTACACGTCTCGTTTAGCACCGGGGTCAATGACCCCGGCTACAGAAGGCTACACCTGCATCCGCGTCACTTCCTGGAGCGCGTCGGCGATCCGGTTGCGCAGCTCCAGGATCATGCGGAACGACAGGTCGGCCTGCGCCACCGCGAGCGAGACCGTGTGCAGGTCTTGCGATTCACCGGTGGCGAGCGCGGTCACGGCGGCGTCGGCCGCGGCGTTGGTCTGCCGGTTGTTGTCGAGCAGCCCGTTCAGGATCGTTGCGAACCCGCTGCCGGCCGGCTGCGCCTCGGACGTTCCGTGCGGCGCGAGCGGGGCCAGCGGTTGGAGCCGCGACAGCGATGTGAGTCCGTCGATCGCCATGTGTTACCCCCGGAGCAGCGTGAGTGCTTGCTCGTTCATCTGGCGGAACGTCTGCGCCGCGCGCAGGTTGGCTTCATAGGCCCGCGACGCGGTCAGCAGGTTGACCATTTCGATGGGCAACTGCACGTTGGGCATTCGCACGAAGCCCTCGGCGTCGGCGTCCGGGTGGCCGGGCATGTGAACGCGCGGCAGCTCGGTCTGGTCTTCGACCACTTCGACCGCTTGTACCCCGCCCAGCGCGGCACCGCCGTCGGGCCGGGTCGCCGCGCCGAGCACTTCGGCGAACACCACGTCCTGCCGGCGGTACGGCCCGCCGTTGGCGGACCGCGTCGAGTTCGCGTTGGCGATGTTGTTGGCGATCAGTTCCATGCGGAACCGCTCGGCCGACATCCCCGACCCGCTGATCGCGCTCGGCGCGAATAGCTCGTTGAACGGCATCGTCCGACACCTCCATGTTAGCGCCCGGCGATGGCGGCCCGCATCGACGCGATCCGGCTGGTGACGATCTGCGCCGCGGCCTGATACAACAGGGCGTTCTTGCTCAGGTCACCCATTTCGCGGTCAATGTCCACGGTGTTCCCGTCCACGCGCTCCGGGCCGTCGGCGATCACGACGCGCGGCTTCACGTGGGCCGTGCCGCCGTCCGCGGTCAGGGCCTTCGCCAGGTCCGCCTCGAACGTGACCTCGCGCCGCCGGTAGCCGGGCGTGTTCACGTTCGCGACGTTCTGCGCGATGACCCGGTGCCGCAGCGCCGCGGCGTCCATCAGTTGCGTGAGCACGCCCACACCGGAAGCGTTCGTATCCATATCGGGTTCATCGGCACACCGGGGCGGGAACTTGAACCGGTTGTGCGGGGTCGGAGAGGAAGCGCGCGCGAATTCGGGCAACGTGCCGGGGATAGGCTAAAGTACACTTTATGCAAGTTCCCCCGTTAGATGCCGCGGCACTCCTCTCGGTTCCGACCGGGGCCGGGGTTAGCGCGCGCGTCGTTGGCGGAAACCTTGCAGCCGTCCCGGTCGGCGCGCTGCTCGACGCGGTCG
>SXHE01000101.1 GCA_005773755.1 Planctomycetia bacterium | reverse complement strand
CCGCCTGGGCGACCTAACGCGTGTGGTCCGCCGGCGATGCACCCGACTGGCGGGCGATCCAGCGACTGTCAAAGGGGCCGTCGGGTTCCACTGGGCTGTCAAACTCGAAACATAGTGGTTCAATGCAATCCGGTATGAGTCGGCAAAGAGGGTTCGGAGTAGGTTGGAGACGGTGGTTGGGAAGGAGTCGGTGCTGGGGCTGACGTGGTGCTATCAGCGGACGCAGAGGGCGAGGGGCCGACCGAGACAGGCGCGCCGCTGGAAGCGAACTCGGAAGAACGCCGGGAGTCACTTATGGCTCCGATGACGGCCCCTACCAGACACAAAGCAATTACACACGCGCTGAGGATCAGCGAACTCCGAAAACACCACAAAGCAGCGAATTTGGCCCACAGGCCGGCGAGATGGACGCAGTGCCCCGCGCGAATAAATCCGAAGTAAGTCGCCACGAAAGGCCGCGCGAACCAATTCCAGCGTTGTGACGCGGCTTGATGCTCACCCGCTAACTGAGAGATTGCTGCCCTTTTGGTCACACAGCTTGTCCATGCATCTGCGACCTTCAGAGTGAGTGGGATCCATGACATCGCTCTACCTCATACTTGAGATGACCCCTTTGTGGCCGAGGAGTCGCGCGCGGATGAAAACGGCCTGAGCGCGAGGCGCTTAACGGGTAACAGGCAGTTCACATTGTTGTAGTTTCCCAGAACTGGCCGCAGTGTCAATCGGCGTATCGCGCGCACGTTGCCTGCTACAATGGCGGTGAACGCGAGGACACGTTATGCACCACGACCCGGTTCCGCCTGTTAGCGAGCAGACCCCGGACCCGCGTGATCCGGCGGCCAAGGCGCACACGTTCCCCACCACGCCGGGCGTGTACCTGATGAAGGACGGCGGCGGGAACGTCATTTACGTCGGCAAGGCCAAGAACCTGCGCAGCCGCGCGTCGTCGTACTTCGCCAAAGACGCGGTGAACGACGCGCGCATCCGCGACTGGATGCCGCTCGTGCGTGACGTGGACTACATCGAGACGACGGACGCCATCGCAGCGGTGTTCACCGAGGCGCGGATGATTAAAGACCTGCGGCCGAAGTACAACAAAGACCTCAAGGACGACAAGACGTTCCCGTACCTCCAAATCCGCACGCGCGAGGAGTTCCCGCGGGTCGAGATTACCCGCAAGCCGCGGCGCAAGGGTGTGCGGCTGTACGGTCCGTTCACCGGGGCCAAGCACCTGCGCGTCGCGATGGACCTGCTCCAGCGACTGTTCCAGTTCCGCACCTGCACGCTGGACATCAAATCGACCGAGAAGCGGTGGAAGTGGTTCCGTCCGTGCCTGCTGCACAGCATCCGCCGCTGCACCGCGCCGTGCAACCTGCGGGTGTCGCGCGAGGACTACCGCCGGCAGATCAAGAAGCTGGTGTTCATCCTCGAAGGCCGGAAGGACAAGCTCATCAAGCGAATGCAGCGCGAGATGACCGCAGCGGCCGAGGCGCTGAACTTCGAGAAGGCCCGGCGCATTCGCGACGAGATCACCGCCATCGAGAAGCTCGACATGCGCGGCGACGCGAAGGCCGACGTGCAACCGGAAGTGTTCCCTATCGACCCGAAGAAGGGCCTTCGCGGGCTGCAAAAGGTGCTCGGTTTAGAGAAGACGCCGCGCACAATCGAAGGCATGGACATCGCCCACCTGAGCGGGCAGGACACGGTCGCGTCGCTGGTGTCGTTCCTCGACGGGCTGCCGTTCAAGCCCGGCTACCGGCGGTTCAAGATCAAGACCGTGGAAGGCGTGGACGACTTCGCCAGTATGCGCGAGGTGGTGACGCGCCGATTCCGCCGCTTGCGCGACGAAGACGAAGTGTTCCCCGACATCCTGCTCATCGACGGCGGAAAGGGTCAACTGAACGCGGCGCTCGAAGCGTTCGCGGCCATCGGCATCACCCCGCCGTGCCTCATCTCGCTGGCGAAGCAGGAAGAAGAAATCTTCCGCCCCGGCGAATCGGAGTCGATTAAACTGAGCCGGCACTCGGCCGCGTTGCGGCTGTTGCAGTACGTTCGCGACGAGGCCCACCGGTTCGCTCAGCACTACCATCACATGCTGCGAAGGAAGAGACTGACGGACGATTAGTGTCCAACGAGGTGCGCCGTGGGCGATCAAATGGCCGAGGTGTTTGTGATGTTCCCGCGCCCCGTCGCGTTCGTCCTGATTTTCGGCGCAGTCGCGGTCGCCTTCGTCGCGCTCGTGTGGAAGTTGGTCGGTCGGCCGATCGCGCTGGCGTGGGGGCTCGTGCCGATGACCCCGTTCGACTGGATCGTCGTGGCCTGGAAACACGAGCGCCACGGGCGCTGGGCCGACGCGCTGGCGGCCTACGACGCCGGGCTGAAGGTGAACCGCTGGCACAAGGAGACGCGAGAGAAACGCGCCGCGCTGCTCGCCGCGCACCCCGAACTGACCGAGCCACCCGCGTAGCGACGGGTCAACTCACGTCCGCTTCTCGGCGACGCGGTAGACCTCGATGGTGCCGTCGGCGGTGCCGCGGGCGAGGTAGCGGCCGTCCGGGGTGAGGGCCACACACGTGGCCGTGCCCCCCGGCAGTTCCCACTCGCGTACCGGCTTGCCGGTGCGCAGGTTCCAGTTCAGCGCGCGGGGGCCGGGGCCGGCCCCGACCAGCGTTTCCGCGTCCGGCACCAGCAGCGCGTGCGTGCCCTGCCCGTGCCCGGCGATCTCGACCTTCACAACCGGCTTGATGGCGGTCGTGTCCCACGCGCGCACCTTGCCGTCGCGGGCCGCGGTCGCCAGCGTCTTGCCGTCGGGGGTGAAGGCCAACGCGCCCACTTCCGCGGGGTGCGGTAGCGACGCCCGCTGGCTCGATCGGATGCGGCTCAGGGTCCACAGCCGCACGGTCGAATCTTCGGACGCGGTGGCGACGCTCTGGCCGTCCGGGGCGAAGGCGATCGCGCTCACCGGGCGCGTGTGGCCCAGCAGCAGCGCCCGCGGTTCACCGCGAAACACCGGCACCGGCTCCCACACGCGCAGCGTCAGGTCTTCGCCCGCCCCGGCCACGGACTTGCCGTCCGGTGCGAACGCGACCGCGCCGACCCAGCCCTTCCCGCCGCGCAGGGTCAGCGTTTCTTGCGGGGT
Organism: Planctomycetia bacterium; assembly: GCA_005773755.1. Taxonomy (GTDB): domain Bacteria; phylum Planctomycetota; class Planctomycetia; order Gemmatales; family Gemmataceae; genus Gemmata. The sequence continues at coordinate 2,976 of SXHE01000101.1, read as the reverse complement.
CTTGTCGGTCACGTCGAACAGCCAGACGGTCCCCAACGAGGCGGACCCGGCGGCGACGGTGCGGCCGGTCGGCCCGAACGCCAGCGCGCGGAACCCGTCCGGCTTGCGGAAGGTGCCGCGCTCGCCGGGCTTGCTGCTGGCAACGTCCCACACGCGCCCGGTGCCGTCGGTCGCGGCCGACACGAGCAAGCAGCGGTCCGGCGAGAACGCGAGCGCGACAACGGACCCGGTGTGCCCGCGAAACGTGGCGAGCAGCTTGGCCAGGGCGGTTGTGGACGTGGGAGTAGCGGTCAGAGTGGGAGGGTAAATCGTAGGCACCTCGGGGCGCAGGGTGCCGAACTATAGGACACGCCCGGCGGGTGCGGGAGTAATTCTTCTGCTGTTGGGGCCGGCCATCTTGCAGAAACCAACGAGGGCATTTTCGCTCCCGCACACGCGTTCTTCTTGGTGGCGTTCGGTGCGTACTTCGGCTCGTTTGTGGTGGGGGGCCGAACGGGGCGCGTTACAACCCGCCCCGGAAATGGACACCCGGTCGCCACCGTGTTTGCACTGTCCCGGACGCGAGGTATAATTTGGGTACGTGCGGGGAAGTGCTTCTCAATCCCGCACGCACTTTGCAGGGGGACGTCCGTGCCGCACCCCAAGCGCCCGGTTCCGATCGACTCCTTCCCGCCCGGCTCCGTTCTGGGCGTGCTCGCCGAGCGAACACAACTCGACTTTGAGTTGGAGTTCTTCGGCAAGATTCTCGCAGTGGTGCCCGACTTCGCCGACGCGCTCCGCGCCCAGGCGTGCAACCTCACCATGAAGGGCCGGCTCAAAGACGGTCTCGTCGTGGACGAGCAACTCGTCACGGTCCTGCCCACCGACCCGACCGCGCGGTACAACCTCGCGTGCCGCTACGCCCTGCTCAAACAGCGCGACAAGGCCATCACCGCGCTCCGCAAGGCCGTGGAACTGGGCTACCGCGACGTTGAGTTCATGCAGGAAGATCACGACCTCGACTCGATCCGCAAAGACCCGCGGTTCTGCAAGCTGCTGAAAGAGCTGCAAACGGAGTGACCGGCGAACGGCCGGTGTCAGCCGGCTGGTTGCGCGTATCTTGACCGCACACGTTCGCCCGGTCCTCTCACCGGCCGGCTGACACCGGCCGTTCGCCATGACAACCCTCTTTACCTCTCCCGCGTCCGACGACGCCCGCGCCGCGTTCGCGGCCAAGCCGCGCGGCCTCGTCGATAAGGTCATGTCCGTGACCGACGCCGTGGCGCGGTTCGTGCGCGACGGCGACTACCTCGCCACCGGCGGGTTCGGCACCAACCGCATTCCGTCCGCCGTGTGCCACGAGATTCTCCGCCAGAAGAAGCAGAACCTCGGTTTCTCCGGCCACACCGCGACGCACGACTTCCAGATTCTCGCCGCCGGGAACCTGACCGGCCGCGGGCAGACGCTCGCCCGGCTCGACGCGGCGTATGTGGTGGGGTTGGAAGCGCGCGGGCTGTCGCCGCACGCCCGCCGCGTACTCGAATCCGGCACGGTGCAGGTGGTGGAGTGGTCGAACTACACGCTGGCGCTGCGCTACAGCGCGGCGGCGATGGGCGTGCCGTTCGTGCCCGCCCGGTCGCTGATGGGCACCGACACGCTGGCCCACTGCCCGGCGAAGGTGATCGAGTGCCCGTTCACGGGCGAGAAACTGGTGGCGATCCCGGCGCTGTATCCGGACGTGGCCGCGATCCATGCCTTGACCTGCTTGCCGAGCACGCCGCCGCTCGCATTGATCTCGGAGATCGCCATCAGGGTGGCATCGGCGAGCGACTTCTCGATGATCGACAGACCGCCGGTCTGCGAGAACAGCACGCCGACCTCGATCTCTTCGGCGGCGAGTGCCGTGCGCGAGAAGAAGTAGGGGGCGGCAATGAGGCCGGAGGCGCCGAGCGCGCCGTTCCTGAGGAGAGTCCGACGGCTGATCGTCATCGTGGAAGGCTCCCTGGTCGTTGGTGCGCAGGCCGATCACCGTCCGGAGCGCACAGGTTTCCGGTCGTGAACGCGGTGAGCGATCACGTTGACTTCGCGGGCAAACCCAGAAGTGCGGCGCCGAGGCTCGCGCCCCGCGCCGAAAAGCTCGAGTGTTCGCGGCGACAACGCTGTCGACGCGGGATGCGAAAACAAAAAAGCCCGCACAGCTCTGATCGGAGCTGTCCGGGCTGCTTCGCCATACCGAACCAACGACGCTGGTGGCTCGGTCAGTGCAGGCGGGAGAACTTCACATGCTCATCCCGCGAGCACGGTCAAATGCTAATCACCCTTGCCGCGGTAGGTCAAGAGGTCGTTTGCATTGATGATCGCCGAGGCCATCTCCTCCATCGGGATTCGCTTGGCCATCGCCTGCTGGCGGATGGTGGCGTAGGCGTCCTCCTCCGACAGCCCCTGGTTGGCGATCAGGATCGACTTCGCACGCTGGATCTTCTGGATGCCGGCAATCTTGCGCTCGAGTTTGCGGACGCGCCGCTCGTCGTCCTGGCGCTCCATCCACAGGCTGCGGGCGAGCGTCAGGTGGGTGAGCAGTCCGAACGGCCGCACCGGCCGCTCGATGACGGCGAGCGCTCCGGCCTCCAGCACGAGCTGCAGCGTCGAGGGGTTCTCGTAGCCGACGATGGCGATGATCGTCGGCGGGATGCCGTCGACGGTCTTCAGGAGCTTGCGGATGGCGTCGCGGCTGTCGGAATCGACCGCGAGCAGCACCACGTCGGCGGTGCTGGCGAAGGCCTCGGGCACCGGCCACTGCGCCTCCACCGAGCAGCCGATGCGGCGCAGGTGCTCGACCAGGCTCACCCCCTCGCCGTCCGGCGGGTGGATGACCTGGACCCTCAGTCCGCGCAGATCCCTGAGGATCTGGATCGACATCGCCCCGTCCCCCTCGGATGACCGTCGCTAGGCGCGGATCTGTTGCAAGCCGTCGGCCGACCAGTCGTCGAGACTCTG
>SXHE01000100.1 GCA_005773755.1 Planctomycetia bacterium | reverse complement strand
CGAACCCCGCCCGCAAGGGCGGGGGTGATCCGCGCCGCCCGCAATGCGGTGAGTGATTCACGCCGACAGCACCCCCGCCCTTGCGGGCGGGGTTCGCCTTCCACCCCCCGCAGGGCTTTTCCCATGCCCTCAGTCGCCTTCTCGCGGCGCACGCTCCTCCGCTTCGCGCCGCTGCCCTTCCTCGCTTCCTGCGAAGCCGCGAGCAGCGCGGAAGCGCGCGAGGGCAAAGCCAAAGCGCTCATCCTCCTCTACATGACCGGCGGGCCGGCGCAGCAAGAGACGTTCGACCCGAAGCCCGACGCGCCGACGGGCACGCGCGGCGAGTTCAAGCCCACCGACACCAGCGTTCCTGGCATCCAGATTTGCGAACACCTGCCGCTCATGGCGAAGCAGGCGCACCGCTACGCCATCATCCGCTCGACGTGGCACGGTTCCGACACGCACGGCGTCGGCGTCCACTACAACCTGACCGGGCTGAAGCACGCGCCGCGCTCCGGCGGCGAGCCGCAGGTGGACCGCCGCGACCCGCCGTGCATCGGGAGCGTGATCCGACACCTGCGCGGTGACCGCAACGGCCTGCCCGCCGCGATCCAGCTTCCGCGACAGGTCGGCGACCAGAACAACGCCTACTGGGGCGGGCAGCACGCCGGGTTCCTCGGCCCGAAGTTCGACCCGCTGTTCCTGCACGACGAGGCGTGGCTGCCCGGCGACCCGCTCCCCGGTCTCTCGCCGAACGCGGACGTGAAGCCGCAGCGCCAGCAGGACCGCGCCGAGCTACTCAGCGCGCTGCAAGCAAAGCACGCGACCAACGGCAGTGACGACTTCGCGCGATTCCAGCAGCAGGCCCTCGACATGCTGCGCTCGTCGGCCGCGTGGAAGGCGTTCCGGTTCGACGACGAGAAGCCGGGCACGCTGGCCCGCTACGGCGACAACCGCTTCGGCCGCAGTTGCCTCGTCGCGCGGAGGCTGGTCGAAGCCGGCGTCGGCTGCGTCACGGTGCCGTGGACGTTCAAGCAGTCGGAGCAGAACTTCGACACGCACAACAAGCACTTCCCCAAGATGAAGGACAAGCTCCTTCCGGTGATCGACCGGGCGTTCGCGGCGCTACTGGACGACCTCTCCGACCGCGGCCTGTTGAACTCAACACTGGTAGGCTGGACGGGCGAGTTCGGCCGCACGCCGAAGGTGAACGGCAGCGGCGGGCGCGACCACTGGGGCCGCGTGTATTCGACGGTGCTGGCCGGCGGCGGCGTGAAGGGCGGTCAGGTGATCGGCAAGAGCACGAAAGACGGCGGCCTGCCCGCGGACGACCCGGTGTTCGTCTCGGACTTCTTCGCCAGCATGTACCACGCCCTCGGCTACACGAGCGCGAGCGCGGTAAAAGACGCCACCGGCCGCCCCCACCACTTCGTAACCGGAAGGCCGGTGGCGAAGCTGTTCGGGTGAGTGCCACTCAATGTGAGCCGCTCGCGGCTTCGCAAGCGGCCAGCAACAAGACAACTCGCTTCACATCAACTATCATGTGGCACCACTCGCGGAGCGAGCGGACCACAATGAGAAGTCGCAAATGCGAATCGTTTGCGTTTCCGATACGCACGGGTTCCACCGCCGCACCGAGGTTCCGTCCGGTGACGTGCTCGTTCACGCCGGCGACCTGACCAAACACGGCTCGCTCGAAGACGTCGAGTTCTTCAACGACTGGCTCGGCTCGCTCCCGCACAAGCACAAGGTGGTGATCGCGGGGAATCACGACTTCTGCTTTCAGCAACAACCGGCCGAAGCCCGCGCGCGAATCACCCACGCGACCTACCTCGAAGATGAAGGCTGCGAGATCGCGGGGCTGAAGTTCTACGGTTCGCCGTGGACGCTCACGTTCTTCGATTGGGCGTTCATGCTGCCCGAAGACCAACTCGCGGCGAAGTGGGCGATGATTCCCGCGGGCCTCGACGTGCTCATCACGCACGGCCCGCCGCACGGCGTCCTCGACCTGACCAACCGCGACGAGCACGCCGGCAGCACCACGCTGCTCGCGCGCGTGTCGGAAGTGAAGCCGCGGTTGCACGTCGTCGGCCACATCCACGAAGCCGTCGGCCGCACCGACCACGCCGGCACCGTCTTCCTCAACGCGAGCACGCAGATGGGCAAGGGCGCGGGCGTAGTGATCGATCTGGACGTTCGCGCGGAATCTTCGACCGTGCGGCGCGCGTCTAACGAATGACGTTCCGGCGCGGCTGGCCGGAACGCTACAATTCCTCTGCTGGACTCGCGACCTGTCGCAGCGAAGCGCTGCTTCACGGCCGCTCCATTTACCTTCACTAGCGTTGATTCTCCATGCCCCGCGATCCTTACGAAGTGCTCGGCGTCTCCAAGTCCGCGACCGCGGAGGAGATCAACAAGGCGTACCGGAAGCTGTCCAAGAAGTACCACCCGGACCGCAACCCCGGCGACAAGGAGGCCGACGCCAAGTACAAGGAAGTGCAGACCGCGCACGACATCTTGGGCGATGCGACCAAGAAGGCCCGGTTCGACCAGTTCGGGTTCGCCGGCGCGCAGGGCGGCTTTCCCGGTGGCGGTGGCGGCGGGTTCCCCGGGGGCGGCTTTCCCGGCGCGCCCGGCGGCGCGCAAGGGTTCGACCCCGAAGCCGCGCAACAGCTCTTCGACCTGTTCGGCAACGGAATGGGCGGCGGGTCCGGCGGGCCGGACCTGACCGACCTGTTCGGCGGCGGGCGGCGCAAAGGTCGCGGCGGACAGCGCGCGCGGCCCCGCGAGGCGGTCGAGTCCGAGGTGACGGTGCCGTTCGACGTGGCCGCGACCGGCGGCAGCGTCGCCATCGAGGTGGACGGCCGGCGCATCGACGTGAAGGTTCCGGCCGGCATCGAGGAAGGGAAGAAGCTGCGTGTGCCGGCCGCCGCGACCGGCGGCAGCGACGTGCTGCTCAAGGTGAAGATCGCCCCGCACCCGTACTTCCGCCGCGAAGGGAACGACCTCTTCCTCGACGTGCCCGTCAGTATTTCGGAAGCGGTACTGGGCGCGAAGGTCGATGTGCCGACGCTCGACGGCACGAAGCTGACGGTGACGGTGCCGCCGGGCACGTCCGGCGGGAAGAAGCTGCGGCTCCGCGCGAAGGGCATCGCCGGCGGCGACCAGTATCTTGTGTTCAAGGTGGAAGTGCCCGCGGGCCAGCTCGACGACAAGAGCCGCGAACTGATCGCGGAGTTCGCGAAACTCAACCCGCAGACCCCTCGCGCGAACGCTCCCTGGGCGTAGAGTGTCCGTCCGCCATGACCACCGACGCGCGACCGCTGATGTTCCCGCAGACCCACCGCTTGAAGACCCCGGCGGAGTTCGAGCGGTGCTACGCGCGCAAGCGGAGTGCGTCCGACACGCTCCTGATCGTGTACGCCTGCGAGAACGACCGCCCGCACCCGCGGCTCGGCTGCTCCGTGTCGAAGAAGGTCGGTAACGCCGTGGTGCGCAACCGCTACAAGCGGCTGTTCCGCGAAGCGTTCCGCCTGAGCCAGCACGAGTTGCCGGCGGGCGTCGATCTGATCCTGATCCCGCGGCCCGGCCCGTACCCGGAGATCGGCGCGCTGCGCGCGTCGGTGGTGAAGCTGGCGGCGCAGGCCGCGCGGAAGTTGGGGCCGAAGAACCCCACCCCCCACCCCCCTCCCCGGTG